>NZ_JAUBPT010000091.1:0-33187 GCF_036700905.1 Microcoleus sp. S13_C3
TCATCCTGAGCCAGGATCAAACTCTCCGTGTTGGATTGTTTTTTTTGGCTTTAATCAAGTTCTTTCTACTCAGCCCTCAAGGCTGGTTTTTTTCCCTTGACTTTTTTCTCGTTGTTTGCGATATTGAGTATCAGCGATGCCTTTACTCTCTATCTTGATTCTTTTGACGAGGTTAATAGTGCTTTAAGCTTTCAAACTATTCTTTTTTCTAGGTTCAGTTTTCTACCTTTAGTTCGTGGTTCAGTGAACCGCTTCCCTTCTGGCGCTTTATTAATGTATCAACTCTCCCCAGAGTTGTCAAGCGTTTTGTGAAAATATTTTTGATTTTTTTTTGAACCTATACACACCAAGGGTTTCGGCTCTTACGTTGCTCTCCGACCTCCCCTGGCTGACTCCTCTTTTAACTATGGGGTCTTTTTTTGGGGAAAGATTGGAATTTGGGGCAGACTATTTCCCGCGCATGGGTAGAAGAACTCAGTGCTTCAACATGATGATGGGCCTTACTTGGAGTATAGGTAAGGCAAAGTTCATTAGTGCCAACTTAAACTTAAGGATGGCATCGCCCTCAACCAGGCGATCGTTCTTAACCTCTACCACGCGATATTAAGCCAAAATCACACTCGCTCTTACTGGGGTTAAAATCAGACTAAGTATGAGGGCGCGTCGAATAGTGATGAAATTTTATGAGCCGAAAACGCCCAGCTCATTCAGGTAATCCAGACTTGGGTCGAGCCACGCAACTACCGGGTCCGCCGATGGCACAAATAGAAGCTCTGCTGTGGAATTGGCTGAGTCTTGAAAGCTTTAAGGCGTCACGCTTAACTGCAGGGGACAAAAAACTGCGCGATGGCGTCCTGCCCCGCAAGCTACGATTGTTGACGTTACCAGTGATGAGGGCAGTAGTATTGAGCTTGGTATACCGCAGGATTTCTGGATTAAGCGAAGTGGTAAGGGTATTAGAGTCAGAAGGATTGCTGTGGGTAGTAAGTAGGTAAGGATTCAGGTCAAAAAAAACTTAAGTGGCGGCATCTGGTAAAATAAACGAATGAAAAAGCCCACAGCCACCAGACAGAAACAAAAAACCGAGATAGAGCAGTTGAGCCAAGCTGAACTGGTAGAAATGGTACTGGGGTTGCAAAAAATCATTGCACAATTGCAAGAAAAACTAGCGATTGCTACGGGAAAAAGTCGAACCACCAGTCAGACTTCTTCAATTCCTCCATCAACGGATCTGATCCAAAAACCAGAGAAACCAACAATCAAACCAGAAGCAGACCCAAAAAAGAAACCAGGCGGACAAACGGGTCATCAGGGCAAAACCCGCAAAGGGTTTGGACGAGTAGACAGAACTGAAATTAGCTCACCCGACATCTGTCTCAATTGTGGCAGTAAAGAATTAAGTGAAGTATTAGACCTCTTGCAAAAAAAATATGTGTTATACTTAAAAGTTTGCTCAAGTTTAGGTCAAACTTTGAATTATTGGGTTGATTGGCATCTCCTTAAACTTGCCGGGCCTGCTAGATTTAAAAATTGTCTAAACTTTCTATCATAGCACAAAATTATTTTGCAAGAGGTCTAATTAACATCCACAGACAGCAAGTAGCAAGTCTAGTCGCAAAACCAATTGAAGTCGTCGAATATCAGACACAATCGTGTAAATGCCTAGAATGTGGTGCCGTAGTTCGAGGAAAACCACCAAGCGGGAATAGTTCATTGGCTTGACTTGAACGTTAATCTCCAAGCACTATTAGTCTGGCTGGGGAATTACGGGCATCTTTCCTATGCCAAGCTGACGCTCGTTGTTGTGGGAACTCGGGGCGATTGAAGTGGGAGTATGAACACTCCAAAAAACCAATCAACGACTAGCAGCCGCAGTCAAACCAGCGCTCACAGCACTGTGGGAATGGGCACCTCTTCAATCAAATGTTCATGTAGATGAAACACCCCCGGTGTGTCATGGGAGTTGAAGAATGGCTATGGACGGCTAGTGGAGAAGGATTCTGTTTATTTCATGCGGCCGATACCAGGGGGCGGGTGGAATTGGAAACCATGCTGGGCACAGAATTTGCGGGAGTCTTAAGCTCAGATGATTTCAGCGTTTATAATGGCGGGAACATCGCAGCCCAACAGAAGTGTCTGGCTCATTTACGACGGCATTTCAAGAAAGTGCTGGGACTTCCCGGCAACAATAATGCAGCAGTCGCTCAAATATTTCTGTCATTAATTGATGAAGCTTTTAGATCCCATGAGTCGGGAGCGAAAGACGAAGGATCGACTCACCTACGACTCCTGGGCTGAGGATTTCAAAATACGATTGAATAAAGCCCTTGCCACTTGGTTGAACCAAGTTGGTTATGCTATTCTATTTGTTGCTCAAATCCTTACGAGATAAGGCAGAACAATGGTGGTATTTTCTGAATGACCCCTCGCTGCCTCCAGATAATAATTTAGCAGAACGTTCTTTACGGCTAGCTGTCACGAAACGGAAAGTTTCTGGTGGCTCTCGTTCGATGAAAGGATTTGAGGAAACTGCTGATCTACTTAGTGTGATTCAAACCTGTCGTTTTCAAGCTCGCTCAGTAATGACTTTTTTCCGTGAGGCTCTTTATGCCCATTCTTGTGACTTGACTATGCCGCTCGCTCATTCCCCTTTTTCAGACCTGAATCCTTACCTCAAATCTCAAATCTCAAATCTCAAATCTCCAATCTCCAATCTCAAATCTCAAATCTCAAATCTCCAATCTCCAATCTCAAATCTCAAATCTCCAATCTCAAATCTCAAATCTCCAATCTCAAATCTCCAATCTCAAATCTCAAATCTCAAATCTCAAATCTCAAATCTCAAATCTCAAATATTAAGCCCCCATCTGGCGAGGGGGGGCTTGACACTTGGATCACTTAAATGTTAATAATCTACTAATCGTCCGAGCCATGTCTCTCACTGGCTTGTATGGACTTTTCAAAAGTCATTCGCTGTTCGGCATTTTTGAGAAAATAACCGCTAATCATAGCCGAGGCGAGCAATCTACCCAAATGTTCGCGACTGGTAGTGACTGTCACCCCAAAGTGTTCCGAAGGCAAATTCCCCAATAGTCCAACAATATTTCGCTCCATTACTTGAAACACTTCGTGAGAAGTCGGCTTAGACAACTGAGAAACTGTGTCGGGAGCCATTGACTGCACGTATTGCCATAATAAGTTGGCATTTTCTCCGTCTTCTTCAAAGAATTCTGGGGATTTATTAGATGAGTTGCTCACGAGGACCTCCGTTTCAGAGACAGCTTGTTATGTTAGACGCGGGCGGTTAAATTAAATAACCCTTATCTGATCGCTGCTGATCTTTATTACTAAGTAATTACTAATGTAGCAGGACAGTCATAGCAACCAAGTGGGCACAACCGAATTAAAAGCGGCGGTTTTTACGATTTTAGATTGGGGATTGCAAGTGGGGGGAACCCGATCGCCAATCCCCAATCTACCTAGCTGGCTAGATAATCGTTGATATCTTGCTTGCGCTTGCGGAGTTTGGTCAAAGCTTCCCGTTCTATTTGCCGCACTCGTTCCCGACTGATGTTTAGACGATCGCCTATTTTGGCCAAAGTTAAGGTTTGCCCGTCTTCTAAACCGAACCGCAAGGCGAGCACTTCTCGCTGTTGCTGAGTCAGTTCCGCCATTAGGTGGTCTAAGTCAGTCCGCAGGGAAGATTGCAGGGCAAAATCTTCCGGGGTAGTACCCGTATCTTCCAACAAATCGCCCAACTCTGTATCTTGATTGTCTCCCACGCGCAAGTCCAGGGAAAGTGGCAGGCGCGCCCGATCGAGATATTCGCGAATCTGTTTGGGAGTCAATTCTAACTCGGATGCCAATTCAGCAGCCGTGGCCGCGCGACCAAGCTGTTGAGCAAGTTGGCGCTGAGCCTTTTTAATTTTGTTGAGCTTTTCGGTGATGTGGATCGGCAAGCGGATGGTGCGACCTTTTTCGGCGATCGCCCGAGTAATTGCCTGACGAATCCACCAATAAGCATAAGTAGAAAATCTGTAGCCCTTAGTCGGGTCAAATTTTTCTACTCCCCGCTGCATCCCGATCGTGCCTTCCTGAATTAGATCCAGTAAATCTACGTTGCGCTTGATATATTTCTTGGCAACAGACACTACCAGGCGGAGATTCGCTTCCACCATTTGGCGCTTTGCCCTTTCCCCCTGCTCGATCGTCCGCTGCAACTGTGCCTCAGACAGACCAACTGCCTGTGCCCATTCAGCCGCCGTCGGGTCGCGGCCTAACTCTTCGGCTAAAATATTTTTCTCCTGATGCAGTGCGGTTGAGCGCTGTACCTGTTTCCCATAGAGTATTTCTTGCTCATGGGTCAACAAGGGAACGCGGCCGATTTCCCGCAAGTAAGCGCGAACAGAATCTGTATCTGAGGACTTAAGAGTTTTCATGAGCTTTTCCCGCTGAGGATCTGTGCCTCTAAAGGTTTGCGGTAGTCGCAAACCCCTAGCTTTAGCTGGGAAGGAAAGCGGGCGGGGACTTGCGCTTTCCTTCCTTTTAAAGAGGCTTAATTTTATGGTAGCTAGCTACTACTCCCAGTCAGCACCGTCTCAGGTTAGGTTTTGGTTGGGGCGAGCACAATACTACGTTATGTTAAGAATCTTAACATTTGTGAGAGCACTTGACTACACTTCTTCATATTTATTTCATACCAGCCTGAACTGTTGATACGAGAGTACCCGCTTTCCTAGCTTTACAGTTGCATCATGTTAAACAAAATCGGCCAAATCTCAGAGGGGGAGAGGGGCACAGGGGGATATGGGGCACGGCTGTTTCATTATCTTGTAGGGGCTGCCCCCCGTCGCTGCCCTGAATATGAAGTTACAGATATTGATGAACCCGCCCCAACAGATAATGACTAATGACTCATGACTAATAACTAATGACCGAAAACATCCAGGAGACAAGCCCCCCGGATTCATCCGTCCAGAAATAAAAAACCTGTATCGGATAAACTGGCCCCCGAATTTATCCGTGGGCTCAATGCTTCAATCTAAAATCTAAAATCTAAAATCTAAAATCGACTGACTTCTTTGCCGTTGAGCTTCATACAAGATGAGGGCTCCGGCGATCGACACATTTAAAGATTCTACGCCACGACTCAGGGGAATTTGGATTTGTCGATCGGCCAAACTCCTCAATTCTTCCGACAAACCAGAGCCTTCGTTGCCCAAAACTATTAGAGTCGGCACTCGCAAATCTACTTCCCAATAACTTAAACTTGCCCCGGCGACGGTTGCTAAAATTTGCATTCCTCGATTCTTATACGCCCCGACTTCGGCGGTTAAATCTGGACTGACTGCCATTGGCAGCTTAAACCAAGCTCCTGCTGAGGCGCGGAGCACTTTGGGATGGTCTAAATCGGCGCACTCAGCGCTCAGCAGCAAACCGTCGGCATTAGCAGCCGCAGCCGTGCGGACGATCGCCCCCAAGTTGCCGGGATCTTGGATTGTTTCTAGGGCTATTCCTAAAGTTGACAATTTTGCGGGATCTGCTGCGGTGCGGGGTGCGGTGGCGACAATGCCGTCGGGTTGGACTGTAGTGGCGATCGACTCTAACACTTTTGCACTTACTAATTCTGTGCGATCGGCTAAATTACCAACTTGCTCCCAAAGTTCCCCGTGCTGATCCAGCCATTCGGGAGTGCAGCAAACCGTTGCTAGCGGGTATTTGGCAGCGCAAGCTTCTTCCAGCAAGTGCGTCCCTTCGAGTAAAAATAATTGTTGTTCCCTGCGTCCCTTCGAGCTGTGCAGCTTGCGAATTTCTTTAACTAGGGGGTTTTGAATACTTGTCAGCATTGTTTAATTCAGCAGAGCGAATGGGGTTATTGCCTGTATCGGGTTAACCCCAAACTTCCTTCTGCCTTGGGAATGCGGAACCCGGGACTTGAACCCGGAAGGCTTGCACCACATGAACCTGAATCATGCGCGTCTACCAATTCCGCCAGTTCCGCATCGGTCACGAATTACTACTCTGCCATACCTCCGCGAATCTGTCAAGTGTTTTGGGGAATTTATTTTTTTCTGGGCAGCGAGTAATATAGCGGTTCTCAAGACTTGTGAAGTACGGGCTTACCAATTCCTAATCCCCAATGCCCCATGCCCATCCGATTTTAGATGAAAATTACTAATCAATTTAAAATCTAAAATCTAAAATCTAAAATCTAAAATTGTCCAATGCCCTATGCCCCATGCCCATTCTGTTACAATTGATTTGGCAGATATTTCTCATCACGTCGGCTACCTATGTCTGAGCCATTAACCCTCGATCCGAGTCAGTTGCCCGATATTAGCAACTTAGTTTTAGAAGACGATACTCCTTTGGACAGCTTCATCAACGAAAAACAGCAGCGGCTGCTGACAACGGTTTTATATAGCGGTGGCGATACAGGTATTACCGTTCCATTCATTGCGGCTGCAAATGTCGGTTTGTTCAGCAGCGTGCGTCTACCGGGAATCGCCCCGGATGTGTTTCTCAGTATTAATATTACTGGTGCTGAGGATTGGTGGGAAAAACAAGTGCGATCGTATTTATTTTGGGAATTTGGCAAACCTCCGGAAATTGCGCTCGAAATTGTTTCCCCAACTCCGGGCAACGAATTGGGCAGCAAGTTAATAGATTACGCTCGAATGCGAATCCCGTATTATGTCGTGTACGATCCGCTACGCGAGTTGAAAGGGAGTACGCTGCGAGTCTTTGAATTGCAGAATCAATCTTACGTGCCCAAAAGTGATGCTTGGTTTCCCGAAGTCGGTTTGGGACTAACTCTGTGGCAAGGTGAATTTGAAAATGTCGGTGGTACTTGGTTGCGCTGGTGCTATGCTAGTGGCGAGCCCATTCCTACAGGCGACGAACTGGCAGCACAAAAAGATGCTCAGTTGTCTCAAAAAGATGCTCAGTTACTGGAGGAACAGGCGCGTACTAAACAAGCATTTATCCAGATGATCGAACTCGGTTTAAGGCTGAAATTCGGAGACGAAGGATTGCTGTTGCTTGAGGAGATTTCGGAAATTTCTGATGTTGGAGTTTTGCAGGCGATCGCATCTTATATGCCAGCAGCCAACAACCTCGATGAAATCCGGCAAATCTATCAACCCTAATTTTACAACAAGGTTCGTAGTAACTCACATCTTGCGCCCTTCTTAGGAACGGGCAAGATGCCCATTCCACAACAGATCAAGTTGCTTGTGGAGGGGCGTCCCGCCCGGGCCCAAATATAATTTTAGATGCGGGATAGCTTACTTAAAAAAAATGGGAATCTAATCAGCCAAATCGGGGAAAACCTCGCGCACGGCCGGATGCACCAATCGGTGATTCTGCACGTTCAATCCCTTCGCCAAACTCGGATTCATTTCCAAAGCTTTAATCCCGTTATTTGCCAACTGCAAAACATAAGGCAAAGTGCTGTTATTCAAAGCCTGAGTTGCAGTCCAAGGCACGGCACCGGGCATATTCGGCACGCCGTAATGCACAACTCCTTCCTCAACATAAGTAGGATTTGTGTGAGAAGTCGCCCGCAAAGTTTCCACGCAGCCGCCTTGGTCAACGGCTACGTCAACAATCACAGAACCGGGGTGCATCTTGGCAACAAATTCGCGAGAAACCAGAATAGGAGCTTTTTTACCTAAGACCAAAACCGCACCGATTAACAAATCAGCATCGGGAACAACTGCTTCAATTTGCAAAGGACTGCTGTAGAGGTATTCTACTCTGGAACCGAACAGAGTTTCCAGGTAGGCTAGGCGATCGACATTTACGTCTAAAATTTGCACTCTCGCGCCCATTCCTACAGCAATTCGCGCTGCTTCTGTGCCGACAATTCCGCCGCCCAAAATCACAACTTTACCCGGTCTTACCCCCGGTACACCACCCAAAAGTACGCCCCGGCCACCTTGCTGTCGTTCCAGAAACCGAGATCCGAACTGCACGGACAAACGCCCTGCAATAATACTCATCGGCGTTAGCAGCGGCAATTTTCTGTCCGGGAGTTCGACGGTTTCGTAGGCGATGGCCTGGACTCCGCTGCTGATTAAATGTTCGGTTAATGTGCGATCGGCCGCCAAGTGCAAATATGTAAACAGCAACTGCTCTTTTTGAATCAGCGGATACTCAGCAGGCAGCGGTTCTTTAACTTTAACAATTAGTTCGCGCTTCCAGACATCGGAAGCATTTAAGACAATCTTAGCCCCTGCTTGAACATAGTCCTCGTCCGCAAAACCGGCCCCAGCACCAGCATTCGTTTCCACAAAAACTGTGTGGCCTTTGTCCGAACAAGCCCGGACACTTGTGGGGCTAAGCCCGACTCGAAACTCTAAATCCTTGATTTCCTTGGGGACGCCTATTTCCATCTATAACCTCTAATCTCAGGCATACGTAGATCGAATCTAACCTAAAAACCATCCCCAGCGGGACAATACTCTTGTAGATTTTAGATTTGGCAATCCGGCTGGGCTAGGATAATTTTTGTGGGATTTTCCGCCAGTGCGATCGCAATTTCCCAAATTGAGCGTTTTCCATACAGTCGATCGTCTTTTTAGCTTGTTCCAACTGTAACTGTAGCTGTTGAATTTGATATTGGTAATTCTGCAATTCGGAATTGGCTTCCTCCGAGGGAATTCGCAGTGCCGTTTCCCCAGTATTTTTCCTGATTGCAACATCGTGATAGCCTAGGGTCTGAAAGGCAAAAAATACGAGTTCCCAGTTATTCGCAATACAAAACTCATTGACTGCTTTCGCCACACCGTAAGGCATCACCTCGCATACCGACCAATTCGTGTAATCGTTAAAAACCATCATTCCTTCGGCTTTAATTTTTGTGTAACCTTGCTGAATATCTTTGCATACACCTTGATATTCGTGGTCGGCATCGATATATATCCAGTCAAAATACTCGTCAGGAAAGCTCCTTAAAATTGTCGAAGAATCCCCTTCGTGAAGCTCTACCGTTCCATTTTCTATCCCTTCTTGAACTAGACTTTTTTGTTTTGTGCTTATTTCTGCTTTGAATAAATCAAAATTATAATCGATCAAATGCAGCTTTTTGGGCTTGGCAATAGCGAGAATTTTTTCCGCAAAGCGGCCGTATTGAGTGCCCACCTCAGCCACCACACTATCTTTCGGCAGATATTCCAATATCTTTAATCGACTTTCAACAAAGCGACAATTCTTAACGTGACAATCTTGAAGCATGGGGGCCGAAAGCAGGAATGGATTGTCATCCAAATTATTCCACTTCTCGTTATTCCAGTCCTTAGTCGCTTGTAAAATTTTTTTTTGTATTCGATAAAATCAAACATATTATTCCGATGATAATTGAACTCGAAGCCCTGGGGAAAATATCTAATCAATACCAAGCATTGTATAGTCAGTGCCTACGTTTTTTTGCCAATTCAGAAGCAATGACTAAAGTACCTACTACATTTTTGACATTTTTGACCTTTGGCCAATTTGGTCTGCTACAAAAAATTCTATGGTCATCCTCTTTGATTTTTGAACGAGATTTTTTGTAGAGGAACCTCGGATGCTGTATAGAAGGAGAAAAGAAAGAAATATTGACCTTGACAAATCCTGAAAGGATTACTATTTAATTTTAAGTTACCCCTATTTTAGATTAAAATACATTAGGGTCTAAGAGATGTGATTAAATAATAGCTGATAGAGAGTCTGCTGTCAATGTATTTTATCGATCGCCTATAATTTAACAGGCTTGCACTCAGCGGGTCTTAAAACAAATGCCACGGATACCTACCTTAACATTCGATCGCGGAACGCTGCTGCTACACCCGCCGCCCACAGGCAGAGACTGGGTGGACTTTGCGACATGGGACGATCGCGTTGAAAAATACCGCATTCGAGCCATTCACTACCGCCCGCTGGTAGAATGCCTCCAAGCCGAGTGCATTCACTTCACGGACGAAGCTAGGGCATACGAACTACTCGAACTCGTACCCAGCGTGGAAATGCAGCCTTACCCACATCAAGAACAGGCCCTCGTAGCTTGGCAAGAAGCAGGAAGCCAAGGAGTAGTCGTCCTTCCCACCGCTTCCGGCAAAACTTATCTGGCACAATTAGCCATGCAAGTCACTGGTCGCAGTACATTAATTGTAGTACCAACTCTCGATTTAATGCACCAGTGGTATGCTAATTTAAAAGCAGCTTTTCCCGACATCGAAATCGGATTGTTGGGCGGAGGTTCGCGGGACAAAACGCCAATTTTAGTCGCAACCTACGACAGTGCAAGTATTCATGCAGAAACCTTGGGCAATAAATACGGTTTGCTGGTTTTTGACGAATGCCACCATTTGCCAACGGACTTTTATCGAGTAATTTCCGAATATGCGATCGCGCCTTTTCGACTCGGACTGACAGCCACACCCGATCGCACAGATGGCCGCCACAGCGATTTGCATTTCCTGATCGGCCCGACAGCTTTTAGTAAAAGACCAGAAGATTTGGCAGGCGATGCTTTAGCCGACCATAAAATAGTTCAAATTATGGTAAAACTGTCACAAGAAGAGGGAGCTCGCTACGCCGAATTAATCAACATTCGCAACGACTTCTTAAAACAGTCTAACATCAAAATATCCAGCCTGGATGGTTGGAAACAGTTTATCATGGCAAGCGCGCGATCGCCCCTGGGACGGCGCGCCATGCTAGCCCACCGCCAAGCCAAAGAAATCGCCCTTTGTACCGAAGGCAAACTGCGAATCTTAGCCAAAATACTAGCAGAACACTCTCCCCAGCGCACCCTAATCTTCACGGGAGACAACGCCACAGTTTACCGAATTTCCCAAGAATTTCTCATCCCCACAATTACCCACCAAACCCCAGTCAAAGAACGCCACGAAATCCTCGATCGCTTTCGCAGCGGCGAATACAAAACCCTCGTCGCTTCCCACGTTCTCAACGAAGGAGTGGACGTTCCCGACGCCAGAATTGCTATCATATTGTCAGGCACCGGCAGCGAACGCGAATACATCCAGCGATTAGGTCGAGTTCTCCGCAAAAGCAGCGATGTAAATAAGTTAGCAATTCTCTACGAAGTCGTCACCGAAGACACCAGCGAAGAAAGAACTTCTCAACGCCGCCGAGGAGGAATGCAGCCTCACAAACCCCAACCACAAACAAAAATAGAACCGCCAAAGCCTGAATATCAGAAATTAGAAACTGTCAAACCGACACCGATTTACGGAGTCAACCGGGAGACAACCAAAAAAGCAGCAGAATCACCCGCAAAATGGGGAGAAGACAATGATGAAATTCCCTGGTAGCAAGCCTAAACTATTTCTAAACACTTTCTTTCTCTCTCTTCCCTTCGCGTTGTTCGCGACGAAGAACATCCCAACGCCGCCGAGGAGGAATGCAGCCTCACAAACCCCAACCACAAACAAAAATAGAACCGCCAAAGCCTGAATATCAGAAATTAGAAACTGTCAAACCGACACCCATTTACGGAGTCAACCGAGATGCGACTAAAAAAGCAGCATAATCACCCGCAAAATGGGGTGAAAAAAATGATGATTCCAAGGATGATTGAAGATTACCCAATTAGTGTATACTCTCAATATTAACTAATTCAAATTACCTAACAATGAGCGAGACTGCACAACTAACTAACTTTAAAATTTTCCCCAAACATACAGGAGTTTGGGAGGGAGACTGGACAATACTCGATGCCGACTGCAAAGAAACCCGGCGTTTTACAGCAGTGGTAACCCAGAAAATAGTTGATAACGAGTGGAGGCAAACTAACCTTCAAACTTATGCCAATGGTCAGAGTGAAACCCAAAAGTTTGTGGGTTATGTTGTCGGCGAAGGTCAAGTGCAAATTGAAGGTCGCGACTCGGTTTTTTCCAACTACAATACACTAGCGACAGAAGTTGGAGATGATTTGATAATTTTTCAAGTATGGGACAAAGCAACTGGCTTGATGAGGGCTGTTGAAACAATCCATCTTGTCAGTTCCGATCGGCGAATTCGGACTACCCAAAGCTTGACAGAAGAGGGAAAACTTAGGGGAGTCATGGTGATTGTTGAACAAAAAATTGAGTAAAAGTTTTCACTGCTTATGTTACCAACTGATTTATTAAGTCACCGCCAAAACGGAGAATCAATTATTCCTCTCCGCCTCAAGATAGATGCTAAAAACTTAGAAGCAGCTACCGAAATGATCAACTGCTTTCAAGAGTCGATCGGCAAAACCCAAGGCGAGCTCGACGGACGCTTGCTAGAATTAGAAGGCGACAGCCCCGATTATCGGCTGAAACGGGGATTAGCGCACCTGCTGAAAGGCGGTTTCTGCACCTTGGAAGTCATCAGTCCCCTAGAACCCTCAGAGTTGAGACAGCGGGTTTTTGCCTTGTCCGCGCGATCGACTCCCAGCCCTCAATCCACTCAATTAACCCTGGAAAAAGTAGCAACTGAACTCAGCCAAGAGTTAAACAGAGAAGTTTTGCCTCACGAAATCACTACAGGTTTATACGCGGATTTAAACGAAAACAAAATCCTCACTGAGTTTAATGCACCAACACCCGAAAACTTGCTTCACAAATACAATCTTTCTCAAGTTCAAGGCATATTTTACCGAGCAAGTCAAGTCCAATTAACCGCCCACCGCAACGATCCAGGAGAATACAAACTCTTATTTCGCTATCTGAAACTATTTCAATTAATGACTTACATCGAAGGCGATGCAGACCACGGTTTTACACTGACAATAGACGGCCCTACAAGCTTATTCAAACCCAGCACCCGCTACGGCTTAGCCCTCGCCAAAATGCTGCCCGCACTGCTGCACGTCACCAAATGGAGTATGCACTCGACACTGCACACAAAAGATCCTTTTAGTGGCGTTTTGAAAACAGGTAAATTCACCCTAAATTCCGACTGCGGTTTAGTCAGCCACTATCCCCCTGGCAAGCCTTATGATAGTATGTTAGAAGCAGCATTTGCTGAAAGATGGAATTCCACAAAAACCGAGTGGCAACTAGAGCGAGAAGTAGATTTAATTCCGATTCCAGGTAGTGTGATGATTCCCGACTTTCGGTTAGTGCATCCCGACGGACGAGTATTTTTATTAGAAATAGTTGGCTATTGGCGGCCGGAGTATTTGCAAAAGAAATTTGCCCAAGTACAGAAGTCAGAATGCGACAACTTGATTTTAGCTATTTCCGAACGGCTGAATTTAGAAAAAGCCGGGGTGAATGTAAATGACGTGCCAGCAAAAGTAGTCTGGTTTAAAGATAAATTGTTGCCCAAATCAGTCCTCGAAGTCCTCCAAGAGTAACCAATCCGCCCATCTGTTGGGAACTTCTTTCTTTCTCTCTCTCTGCGCCCTCTGCGCCCTCTGCGGTTCAAAAAAATCCTCCTCAAAAAATCTCGCACATTCCCAGCTATACTAATACCAATTTTTTATGAGGCTGCATAGAATCCGATCCCCCCTAGCCCCCCTTAATAAGGGGGGGACAAGATTCCGATCAAAGTCAACTCCTACTCCCCAACAATCAGGGGGATTTAGGGGGATCGAGATATGTGCAACTTCACATTAAATTGGTATAAAATGGGAATTCACCCAAATCCTTGCCACCGCATACTCTCACCCTAAAACTGATTGAAAAATGGCAGACACAAGTATTGTCGAAAGAATCAAAAAACTTTTAGCCCTAGCCACCTCATCCAATGAAAACGAATCCACTGCAGCAGCCGAAAAAGCTTCCCTTTTACTGGCACAGTACAATCTCAGCCTCGCCGATTTAGGGCCAAATCACCAAGAAGAGATTGACGAAAACTCCGTTGAAACAACATCCAAATTTGTCACTTGGAAAATGATGCTGCTTTCGGGAATTGCCGACGCTAACGGTTGTACTGCCATGCGAAACACTTATAATGGCAGTATGTTGTTGGTGGGAACTTCTACAAACCTGATTGTTTGCAAACATCTGTACGAGTATTTGAGTTCTGCGATTGAAAAAAGGGCTAAATACCGCAAAGGAAACGGCAGGGGGTTGGCGTATCTGAATGCTTTTCGGGTTGGATGCGCGACAAGGTTGAGACAAAGATTGTTGGAACAAAAACAGGAGATGGAAGAGTCGGGGATTCCGGGTTCGGGGGATGTGGCGGCGACTCCAGGGATTGTAGTGCGATCGATGTTTGAGAAAAATCAACAGGCGATCGCCGATTATCTAGAGGGCCGAGGGGTTAAAATTAGAACGAGAACAGATTCTCAAGTCAGCAGCGAGGCGGGTTTTAATTCGGGGTATGAAGTGGGCGACAAAATTAGTTTGCACAAGCAAGTGCAGCCGCAAGGGGGTATGAAACAACTTAATGAATGTCTTTGAGTAGGAGGTGCGATTCTGGGATGACTTATCAAGAAATTATAGATGATTTTCGCTATCTCATCCAACAGGATACTTGGGCTTGCTTGAGTTTCGCCGCTTAACGGTAATTAGATATAGAGCGTTATAGTTAAGTGAATAAGATACATAGGGTAAAAACATGACAGTTTACGATCTAACTATTGCTAAAATTAGCCAATTGCCGGAGTCACTTGTTGAAGAGGTGAATGATTTTATAGACTTTTTGCTCCTCAAATACAACAGTGAATTGCCACAGCTTACTGAATCAGACTTTTCTGACTATTTAAAGAATTTAGAAGCCTACGAAGAAAAGTTAGCCCGTGGAGAGATTCAATGGTAGCAGCTTCATCAGTAAATCCAACATATACAAGAGGAGATGTGGTGTTATGCGATTTGAATCCGGTAGTTGGTACGGAGCAAGGTGGTATAAGACCTGTTGTCATTTTACAGATTGACCGTGCTAATGCCGTAAGTCCTCATACTATTATTGCACCGTTTACTACAAAGATTCGTCGCGCTCTTTTACCTTCTCATGTATTTGTTCCATCTGGAGTTGGGGGTTTAAATCAAGATTCAGTAATACTTTGCGAACAGATTCGAGTCATCGACAAATCTAGGGTGATTAGGCTAATCGGTCATTTAAATGAAAATTATATGGATGAGCTGGCAGTAGCCCTACGCGTGATTTTAGGTTTGTGAGCGATCGCTTTTAGTCATTTTCAGGCATCTCGCTATTGCATCTTATATGAGACTTCTCCCGAAAAGAAATGGTTTGCCACTCGTTCTTAAATTCTAATATAATTTTACCCTCAACAAACCTGAGCCAACTTCGGGAATATATAGAAAAACATCCATCCTATACCCAAAGGCTATTGGGCATAGACTACGACCAACTAATGGGACTAATTACGCACGCATAAAATATCCATAATCATTATCCCCCGCGCCGCATCAATTTCAGCATTGGGGCGGTTAATATCTTGGAGTTGCAAAGCCGATTGCCTACGAACTACCACACGATCTAATTATTGTATCTTCTGTTAAAAGGAAATCTCACCTTTATCAAACTTTGTTTGAAGTTTTTTCTTTGCGGCTGTGGTAAGCTTTAGACGAAACGCCATATCGTCTATGTCACAATAGATTTTGGGATTTCTATCGCTGATCAATTTATCAATAGTTGTCTGCTTGATACTGGTTCCCTTGAAAGCCTTCGTTAGTTCGGATTTATTGGCTTTATTGAGATTAATAGGAAATGCCGTTGCTGTAGGATTTGGTTTAGGTATAGGATTGGGTGTGGGTGTGGGTATCGGCGGGGGAATAACCTTATCTGATTTGATAAATTGAATGTTTTTAAGTTCTAACTTTCTTTGCAGAAGAGGTGGACAGGAAGGAGCAATCATAAAAGATATATCTCCCGGTGTCCCATCAGGTTTGAACTTGGCATCTTCTAACCATTGATTAAACGTTTCTAAATGGCTGCTCAACAGTTCATAGTTTTTAGCTTCCCCAAAGGCTCTAGCAACGCAGTGGCCGTTGTGCAGTAATTCTACATAAGAGTCGAAGGCATGACCTGCAATCACTGTTGTAGTTGAAACTGCCGATAGAGTGTATGATTTCTGGTTGAGATAACTTCCCCACTTTTGTCTACACTGGGATTCTACTAACTGTCGTGAATTGCCTTCAAATACCTGCTCTGGAGCTTCTTTAAAATATTTTTCATGTATTTCTAATACAGCCCCAGCATAGTCTCGACAAAACTCCCTCAAAGTATTAGCAGGATTCAATGGTATATCTTTGATTTCTTGCCATGCTTGAGCAAAATTTTTATATCCCTTATAAGCCCCTTCAATACGCTCATCAATTTTCTTTCTAATCAGTTCAAATTCATTGGTATAACCCTTATTTAGATTTATAACTGAGTCACCTAAAAGGCTTTCCATGACAGAATCTTCAGTAATAAAACTTTTTACGTTATCTGATGTACCGACTAAGTAAATTAACAGGTTAATCTTTGAGCCAAATTTGTCTTTTGCCCTCCTAATCAATTGTTTAAAAAGCAGTCTAGTTTCTTGAATTTGATTAGGAAATGGTGCTAAAGCATCTAATTCATCGGTGAGATAAACAAAACTAAAGTTGGGATCGACGGCTGATACTTCGGATACTATATAAAAGAAAAACTCTTCAAGACTATCTACGCTATCGGCAATATACGTTTTAAATTTGTTGCGAAATGGCATTATTCTTTTGGCACCATTAAGCTGATTGACTTGAGTATCAGGTAAATAATCTCTCAAAACTTGTTCAGCTACATTTTTAACTGATGGCAAAAGATTTTGATTGTGTAACAATTCATAAAATGTATGAGCTAAGATATGGGAGTAAAGTTTTTCCCTAAAACTCTCTTCCAGAGGTACATCAGAGAGTTGAAACTCGACGACTACAGAGTGATTCTGATAGGTTGATTTAGTTTTAGTTAATTCATGCAAGTAAGTTAACAACGAGGTTTTACCACTACCAACTAGGGCGGCAACGAATCTAAATGTAAAGTAGCCGTCATCAAATGTATGACTTAGATCGTCCTCAAGAAGCTGAGTTAGATTAGATATTTGCCGCCCCGACAAACTTTTGGCTGTAGATCCTTCACCCGTTGACCCTGGAAGTCTAACAACGCGCTCTATTCTAATATCATCAACAAAACCTATGGCTGACTTTACTTGCTGAAGGAAGTCTCTTATGTACCTTTTTTTTCCGGCGTCTTCTGGCATGGCTTACTCTACCCACTGAATAAGTTCATCTTCTTTTTCAATAACTGCAAAAACTTTGCCAGTGGATTTAAGCAAAGCAAAGTTTTTATTCAAGTTTGATTGAGATACATCGTTTTGTTCCAAAAATTTCTGACAAATTTCTCGGCTGCGAATAGCAACTACCCCTCGTAACTCTTGACGCTTTCTTTCTTCAAAATAAAGAGCCTTAAACTTTTCTACAAATTTCTCAAAGTCCATCTCTTTACCACCCTCGGAAGTCTGAGAATCCCCAACTCCGACTTGGCAGTAACGCCAAAGAGTATTTATAAGTTTCGCTCCTTTTGCTGAATCAAACTCATACTTACTGGTTTGCAAATTAGCAGCTAGAACTTTCTTACCTTGCTCTGTCACGAAAAGCTGACCCTTTTTAGGAGATTCGAGCAATTGCTTCTGACACAAAACATCACAGATAGCATTCGCATCCTTCTGGTATCCTTTAGGCAAATGCTGTTTCACATCGCTTTTAGTCGCCTTACTATCTTTTGAGTAGGCTACTGCGTAAAGCAAGTAAAGCAGTTGTTCGGTAGAAAGCTCGATCATAAGTTCCTCTTGTCCACTGGTACTGGGCTGAACGTGGATGGTACTTTAGAGAATACCACGCCTCATACTCCTAAAGCAGTCATATTGATTACTTAATGGTTGGGGACTTGCCAAGTGAGAGCGAACAATTGGCAAAGGTTGAGTCTGTAAGCGACAGTTAAATTTTACTAGAAGCGATCGCCCTGATCCGGTGTTAAAGATTGCGACCCGTCAGACAAAGATTTTTTTGGGATTCGGGTGCACTTCTATCATCAGCTAATCAGTACCAGAGGCGATCGCCCTCAATCAATCAATCAATTCCGCCTCTTCAAAAATCTGTCTAGTCGTCAACTCCAAACCAGGCAGCAACTCATCCACA
Source organism: Microcoleus sp. S13_C3 (assembly GCF_036700905.1). Taxonomy (NCBI): domain Bacteria; kingdom Bacillati; phylum Cyanobacteriota; class Cyanophyceae; order Oscillatoriales; family Microcoleaceae; genus Microcoleus; species Microcoleus sp. S13_C3. The sequence continues at coordinate 18,105 of NZ_JAUBPT010000091.1, forward strand.
ATCGGTGTATTATCCGTATAAACTTGACTAGAACCATCGGGGAAAAAACTTTTAATTAAAATAGCTTCTGGATCAATCACCCAAACTCGCGGAACGCCCGCCGCCAAATAATCTTTCACCTTCTCTTCAAATTCCTTCATACTTTGATCCGGCGATATAATCTCAATCACCAGTTCAGGAATTGCGGGACAAGCTTCATTTCGCCGCCAACTTTTCGGCAGACGTTCATAAGAAATGTACGTTAAATCGGGAACAGGTACCCAATCTTTATCCTGACGTTTTAACAAAATTGCCCATTCTGGAAGCACTCGCCCGCGTCCTTTACACCATACACGAATCAGGAGACACAAAGAACCCTGTAAACTGGAATGAAAAAATTTTGGAGACACTTTAGGAACTGCTTCACCATCTACAAACTCACAATATATATCTCCGTCGGGCAAAGCTAGAAATTCTGCTAAAGTGAGTTTGGTTCCCATGCCTACCATGACTCCCAGCCCTCTCGCTAATTAACTCCTATCCTGTCCGATCGCTCACCCATAATACATTGGCCGGGGCGGGTTTGTGAGATTGTCCGTTTTTGGCAAATATTATTGGTGAACCCGCCCCTACAGGAATCAGGGTAATCGACCAGACATGATATCAAATATCAATTATACAAAATTTCCCAACATTCCTAGAAGTACGATCGCCCCTGGGCCTCTATTCCAAAAACACAATAACAAAATCCCCGACTTCTTTAAGAAGTCGGGGATTTAACCCAATACGGTTCCGTTAAAAATATTTATTCCTCGGATATCCCCCTAAATCCCCCTGAAGAAGGGGAGTAGGGGTTGACTTTGAGAACATTCTTGTCCCCCCCTTTTTAAGGGGGGTTAGGGGGGATCCGGGTTAACCCAAGCGTATTGACTGATTACCGCGATTTCTATGCCAAAACTGGCACGGGCTGCGGCCAACGTCCCATGACTTTACCAATCACCGCCAATTCTTCCATCAACTTGTCGAACTGATCCGGTGTTAAAGATTGCGGCCCGTCAGACAAAGCTTTTTTCGGATTCGGGTGCACTTCAATCATCAGCGAATCAGTACCAGAGGCGATCGAAGCAAACGCCATTGAAGGTACAAACTGCGCCCAACCGGTGCCGTGACTCGGGTCAACCATAATCGGTAAGTGAGTCAGAGTCCGCAATACTGGTACTGCCGACAAATCGAGGGTATTGCGTGTATATTGCCTGTCATACCCGCGAATTCCGCGCTCGCACAAAATCACGTTCGGATTGCCAGAAGCCATGATATACTCGGCAGCCATCAACCATTCTTCAATGGTGGCGGAGATGCCGCGCTTCAGCAAAACGGGTTTGTCTTGAGCTCCGACTTTCTTCAACAGTGAGAAATTCTGCATATTTCTCGCCCCGACTTGAACCACGTCGGCTACTTCCACGATCGCACTTAAGTCGGCCGCATCCATAACTTCGGTGATAATTCCCAAACCGCTAGCTTCCCGGGCCGCAGCTAGCAATCCCAAAGCACTCTCGCCGTGGCCTTGGAAAGCATAGGGGGAAGTTCTCGGTTTGTACGCGCCACCACGGAGAAAATGAGCTCCAGCAGCTTTGACGCGCATTGCCGTTTCGACAATCATTTCTTCGTTTTCGACCGAGCAAGGGCCTGCTACGATCGCGATCGGGTGATGCAGGCCAATCATCACAGGCCCTAAAGGAGTAGCAACTTCTACTGTGCTGGCTTCTCCTTGGCGGTACTCCAGAGAAGCGCGTTTGTAGGGTTTTTCCACGCGCAGCACTTCTTCAATCCAGGTGCTCATTTCGCGCAGTTGCATAGGTTCGAGCTCAACGGTGTCGCCCACCAAACCCATGACGGTTTTGTAACGGCCGACGATTTTTTCTGGTATCAAACCCCAGCTAGTGCGGAGCTCTTCGTCGATGCGATCGATCTCGGCTTCTGGAGTGCCGGCTTTCATTACTATAATCATTTTTTTTTGCCTTTTTAGTTGGGCTAGAAACGGATTATGACACGGATGGAAGGGGAAAAATAGATGCAATGGCGATCGAATGATATCAGGACACGGCAGTAGCCATTGGTGTCAACTTAAGCTTTTAGTCCGCCAAGTTCTCTCGCTTACCCGCCAAGTCCGCCAGGGGTTAAAACCCCTGTCTCAAAGCTAAAGTCCTCTGAAGAGGACTGAGGAGTTTAAAATTTTTTTTTCTCAGTCCTCTTTAGAGGACTTTCGCTTTGAGACAGGGAATTCATTCCCTGTCGGACTATCGGACTATCGGTTTAATGTTAAGTTGTCACTAATAACTAATAACTAATAACTAATGACTAACTTTTTGGTTTGGCGGCGCGCCACGCTTCTCGCATCCGTCCAAAATTGGTATTAAATTCTTCCCACCCCAGAGTGCTTCCTGAAATTTCTTCATCCCAGGAAGCCGAGAGGACTCCGTAGCTTAATCCCAGAACGCCTAGACCAAAACAGCCCATGCTTACCAGCAATACTGCTGTGTTGGGCAGATCAAACAAGCCTTTGCTGACTACCAAATAGCTGACAAAAAATGTGGAAATTCCCAGGATGGTCGGTATGCCACAGAATACCGCTATGCGAGATATCATGCGTTGGCTGACTACTTCTGGGATGGATTGCGACTGTTTTCCGGTTTTGTTAGCTTTCGGCTGCTTGTCGGCAGAATCCGACTCTAAGGCTAGGCTTGCTTGGGGTTCTGGGGGCTTTTTAGGCGTTTTTTTACGATTTGTTGCCGGTTCAAAGGGCAAGCGCTTGCGGGGTGGTTCGGAGGACATATTTTATCTCTAACCTGAAATCTCGAACATTTTTCAATAAGTCTTGGTGTTTGTCCAAGATTAAAGAATATTGTCGCAAATTTTGGCTTTGGTGTTTAGCCGCGAATGCCTAGACGGGCAATCAATGCTTTGTAGCGATCGACATTTTCCCTTTGGATGTATGCCAGCAGGCGCTTGCGGCGGCTGATCATCATCATCAAACCGCGCCGGGATGCGAAGTCTTTTTGGTTGATTTTCAGGTGGGCGCTGAGTTTTGTGATGCGATCGGTCAGCATCGCGACTTGGACATCTGCTGAACCGGTATCGGTTTCATGGGTTTGGAAGTCGCCCATGATTTCTTGTTTGCGCTGTTGTGTAAGAGCCATGAATTGATTTTAGTTTTTTTTGTACGATTGTCACAATCTGCAATTGTACCACAGGGAATGGAGAAGGTTGCAGCGTGCGGGATGAAATTTTTGCTGCAAGTGTTCGCAGGGCAAGTTTCAATCTCCTTGCGGGGAAAAGTGAATTGCGACGCCTCTGATTACCCGTGGCGCTAGGATTCGGATGGCAAGTGTAAATACGGTGTAGTAATAGCGATCGCATTCTCCTGCGGAAAGGGCGATTCCCTACGGGATAGTCTCCCACACGCGGACTGCACGATCGCTAGTCGAGCTTGGGCTTGCAATCGGCAAAGGATAGAGCCTCTTCATCCAGATAGCCGGAGATTGCCATTTCAATTACTGCCCAGACGGGATAGTTCATTGTTTTGGCTCGCATGGACAGTCCGGTACGAATGTGTGCGGGTAATCCTTCCAGAAAGATTTGCGCTAATTCAGGGGAGAGATGTCCGGTGATAGCAGGCTGGGTTTGCATAGAGTTAGTCCCTCGCTGGAATTCTCACGTTATAGGGTGGGTTAATAGCGTGGATGATTAGGCTTTCTAACTCTGATGATAGCTGCGTAGATCCCAGCGCTCATCGGAAGGAGAGCGAAATTCTTTAGAAAGGGCTATGCAATCCTGAAAGGGAATGAATGCAAGGCTATCCACAATGGCTTGAGCTTCTTGCTGGATGGATTCAGGCATAGCAGTGGAAAAATTGGCAGTTTTTCTATCCTACAGGGCGATCGGCCTCCGGCACGCTACGCAAAAGCGTTTTCTTTTTATGGTAGGTGAAGTCTTTTGCAGGTTTTAAGTTTCAATCCCCTTGCGGGGAAAAGTGAATTGGGACGTGACTTTTTTGAGCGTGTTCCTAAGTTGACCGTTGTTTTAATCCCCTTGCGGGGAAAAGTGAATTGCGACACTTGTTGAAAGCTATCAGCGACGTAGAAAGCTACGATACGTTTCAATCCCCTTGCGGGGAAAAGTGAATTGCGGCGGAACAGTGACCTCGATAATGCGATCGGCTCAATTATTGAGTTTCAATCCCCTTGCGGGGAAAAGTGAATTGCGGCAGGAGGATTTAAAATGGATAACACGCGATCCGAATACGTTTCAATCCCCTTGCGGGGAAAAGTGAATTGCGGCTCAAGATGAAAAAGTAGCTGATTTTATCTTCACTGTGAAGTTTCAATCCCCTTGCGGGGAAAAGTGAATTGCGGCCTTTCTGTGCTATAATCCACAAAATTATACTTTGAGTTTCAATCCCCTTGCGGGGAAAAGTGAATTGCGGCTTGAAATTTTCTAGGCTTACGAAATCTTTAGTAATTCAATTGTTTCAATCCCCTTGCGGGGAAAAGTGAATTGCGGCATAAAGACGATGCGTTTAATAAATTACGCGATACGCTGTTTCAATCCCCTTGCGGGGAAAAGTGAATTGCGGCGGAGCAGCGTCATAACCACTAGCAGCCATAAGATTTAGTTTCAATCCCCTTGCGGGGAAAAGTGAATTGCGGCAAAACGAAGGATGTTATTCAGAGGTTGACACTAAACAAGTTTCAATCCCCTTGCGGGGAAAAGTGAATTGCGGCTTTGAATATGAAGATTTTGGAATTAGAGATAAAAGTTTCAATCCCCTTGCGGGGAAAAGTGAATTGCGGCATGAAAGCTATAATTGTCCATGAAGATAAATAGTTTCAATCCCCTTGCGGGGAAAAGTGAATTGCGGCACGGGCGTAGAGCCGACGTTTGTTGGAGGCAGGAATATTCTGTTTTTGTTTCAATCCCCTTGCGGGGAAAAGTGAATTGCGGCTCAAAAGGGGCATTAATTGGTTTCTTTGCTTTTGATGGTTTCAATCCCCTTGCGGGGAAAAGTGAATTGCGGCGCAAAACTACAATATTGTTTCTGCTCGTGTTCAGAATCATGTTTCAATCCCCTTGCGGGGAAAAGTGAATTGCGGCACAATTACTCTTGGGAACAGATGGAAGAGTTAATGTTTCAATCCCCTTGCGGGGAAAAGTGAATTGCGGCAATTTAAAGGCAATGTTTGAAGGGTACTTTCTTTTTTCTGGTTTCAATCCCCTTGCGGGGAAAAGTGAATTGCGGCACCTTGGAGTATGGGAAGAACAGAAAAATTTGCACACTTTCAATCCCCTTGCGGGGAAAAGTGAATTGCGGCTTATAGAGATGATATAACCTTGTTTTTTTGTAACAAGCGTTTCAATCCCCTTGCGGGGAAAAGTGAATTGCGGCCTGGCAAATGTCCAAACGATAATTCTTGGATAGAGTTTCAATCCCCTTGCGGGGAAAAGTGAATTGCGGCATTTGATATTAGTAATAATGAAAATGAACAACTTAGATCAGTTTCAATCCCCTTGCGGGGAAAAGTGAATTGCGGCAAATGGGCAAGGCTCAGACGAAGATACGTAAGTAATTTTTGTTTCAATCCCCTTGCGGGGAAAAGTGAATTGCGGCTATCAGTGCTGCCAAGAAGTTTGCTCGAATCATGACTCGAGTTTCAATCCCCTTGCGGGGAAAAGTGAATTGCGGCGCTTTTGGCGACGCAGGAAGAATTGGAACTTGGGATGATAGTTTCAATCCCCTTGCGGGGAAAAGTGAATTGCGGCCCGCCATTTTTGCCCATCTACAGGCGATCGGGATTGACTAACAGTTTCAATCCCCTTGCGGGGAAAAGTGAATTGCGGCTTTCTCTCTAATCAAACTGTCCCCTTAATTTTAGTTTTGTTTCAATCCCCTTGCGGGGAAAAGTGAATTGCGGCGTAATAAAATCAATGAAGCAGAGATGGTATCATTTATGTTTCAATCCCCTTGCGGGGAAAAGTGAATTGCGGCTAATAATACTACTCTACCAGTTAAAGGATATTGTTTCAATCCCCTTGCGGGGAAAAGTGAATTGCGGCGTAGACTAGCGTATCAATGTTCACGCAATATCGCTGACGATGTTTCAATCCCCTTGCGGGGAAAAGTGAATTGCGGCATAAAACCCGTCAAGTTGCATTATATAGTTTAAAACAAGTTTCAATCCCCTTGCGGGGAAAAGTGAATTGCGGCAACGGGTCTGGAGTTTCAAAAATCCAGATTTCAGGAAAGTTTCAATCCCCTTGCGGGGAAAAGTGAATTGCGGCTTACACGAAACACTACTAATCCATGCCCAGCAATTTAGTTTCAATCCCCTTGCGGGGAAAAGTGAATTGCGGCTTATCTGAGATAGTCTGGAAAGATGTAATAAATACGTTTCAATCCCCTTGCGGGGAAAAGTGAATTGCGGCCTAACTTAAAAATTTCTGCGTTGTTTACCATCATCAATAAAGTTTCAATCCCCTTGCGGGGAAAAGTGAATTGCGGCTAGCTAGTCAAACTACCTTTGCTAAAGTAGAAGCAACCGGAAAGTTTCAATCCCCTTGCGGGGAAAAGTGAATTGCGGCGAGAATATGACTACTGAGCAATACGAAGCCTATGCAGTTTCAATCCCCTTGCGGGGAAAAGTGAATTGCGGCTTGGTGATTACATCAAATACAGAATTAACAATAATTGTTTCAATCCCCTTGCGGGGAAAAGTGAATTGCGGCGAAAGAGAAGTCATGGTAATTGATTTTGATCGTTTCAATCCCCTTGCGGGGAAAAGTGAATTGCGGCAAATAATTTTGCTTTATCTCATCCTCAAAAATTGTTAAGTTTCAATCCCCTTGCGGGGAAAAGTGAATTGCGGCCCAACCCAAAAATCCGAAGATTTAAAGACCAAATGTTTCAATCCCCTTGCGGGGAAAAGTGAATTGCGGCCCCTCGTTGTGAAAACCTTGCCCAGTAAAGGCTCCAGAAGCCGTTTGCGACCGCCTCTGATGCTGAGCTCACTTAGAGCCGAAAATTGGCTGCCGAAAATCGCTGAAACCCTTACTGCACAATAGAACGGCCGCCTATACGAGAGAATCTGTGTTTCAGCCATTTAGCTAGGCGGTCGGATAGCTAAATGATTGAACTGCTAAAACACTACTTTAATCTATTTAATTTTCTAGGTACTGGTGCTGTTGATTCGGGTAGTAATTAACACGACAAGTAAACTTGGGCTTCTGTGGATTTACAACCATAATCTAGCAATGGAGACATAGTAACGTAGATTTCCCTGGCTGTCAAGTGTCAAAAAAAATACTTTAAACAATGACGGAAGTTGGCGGTTGAGTCACCGGCGGGCCAGAACCCCAAGTTTCTACCTGCCCGATCGCCCGCGTTGACAAGGCATAAAAACGGATGTTATCTTCATCCAAATTGACCCGTCCCCGCAGGCGAGTGCGGAACTCCTCAAACTGACGCTGAGACAGGGCACACTCAAAAACCATAGTATTAAGCAGAAAACTATCGGCTCAAATAGGCGATCGCCTCACGTATCCAATCATCCGCATCACCTTTGGCGGACAAAGTGCTGTCTTGACTGAGGGTTTGCAGCGCTTGCAATACTTCAGCCGCAGTGTATCCCATCGCCAGCAGGATCATCTCGACTTCTTCTTGAATAGCTGGGGGGACTCCGGCAGCGACTGAAGTTGTCAAACCTGCTTGCTGTCGCCATTCCGAGAGTTTGCTTTTGAGTTCCAGGGCGAGACGTTCTGCCGTTTTTGTGCCCACGCCTGGGGTTTTGGCGAGGATGCGGGTGTTACCGCCGACGATCGCCTGGACTAAATCTTGCAATCCTAAAGTATCGAGAAGTGCGATCGCCAGTTGAGCACCCACACCGCTGACACTCGTCAACTGCCGAAACAAATCGCGTTCTGCCGCGCTGCCAAAACCGTACAATACGATTTGGTCTTCCTTAACTTGCTGGTGGGTAAATATTTGGGCGACTTCGCCGGATGCTGGCAATTGACCGGTCACGCGGGGCAAAATTTGGATTTCATAGCCGATTTGATTGACTTCCAGAGTCAATATGACGCGGTTGCTGCCTTTGGCGATATCGGCTACTGTGCCTTTGAGATAGCTAATCATAGAATTAATAATACACTGCTATTCGTTTTCGTCAAACTCGGCGATGATGTTGCGGATTTCGTTGAGGCTGATATCTGTTCGATCTGACATCTTGCACCATTCTCAATTAGCCTTTTAGGAACAGGCTTTCCGGCCTGTTCCACAAGAAAATCTACTTTTTGTGGAACGGGCCGGAGAGCCCGTTCTTGAGGATGGTGCAAGATGTGAGTTCGATCGGATTTTGAGTAAATGGTTAACAAAAGTACGATCGACGGCTATTGAACTTGATTGAGCGTGCGATCCTGTAAAATCTAAAATCTAAAATCTAAAATCTAAAATCTAAAATCTAAAATCTAAAATCTAAAATCTAAAATCGATCGATGCCCTCCCACATTTGAGAAAGAGGTATTCGCTGTCGGGTTTTAGCTTCCTGGAATGCCCTTTTGAGACTAGCTTTTACTTCTGCAACTGGAGTATCGTCGGGGTCGTCTTCAGCTTCATCTGTAGGTTCGGGAAGAAGAACGATGATTCGCACGCGGCCGGGAGTTTCTGCGGTTAAAGGTCGATCGAGCAATAATTGACCGAAAGCATCCAGGATACAAGCCCCCGGATTCATTCCGAAAGCAGACTCAGGACCGGTGAAATAAACAACCTGTATCCGATGAAACTTGCCCCCCGAATTTATCCGTGGGGTCAATGCTAAAATCTAAAATCTAAAATCTAAAATCTAAAATCGATTGACCTTTTTCGTCGATCGTTCCTGTGACTTCAAAGGCTTTCATTTGTTTCTCCTGGATTTTTTTCAATTAATACTATTATATAACCCTGTTCGAGTTAGAGCGATTTTGTTATTCTCAAGTCAAAATAAGCTGCTGTTTAACCAAAGACAAATCCGTCTTGCCAAAATTCACCACCAAAGCCACATTGAAATTTTCCAAGGATTTGACAAACCACATAATTTCATTAGAAGCTTTACCTTCATAGTGATTAAACAAAATAGAAAATCGCTTTTCCAACTCAGGTTTAACTTTTGCCGAAAGCAGAACGAGTTTCAGCAGTAAACCCATTGTCCTGCTGGCGCCGAGGTTGTACACCAAGTCGTAAAAAACGTAGTGGCTGGGATGTTGGGAATTTTCCACTACTAAGAAGTTGAACAACTGGTGGCAAGTCCGAACTAACAATATATTATTGAATTTCACCGAGTCATTTTCTGGCAATGTATTTTTGATGTGCTTGTACAAGCGGTCATTAAATTGACGCCCGCCGTATTCTGGTTCTACCGACGATATTAAATATTCATATAAATCCATTTTAAATGAGCCGTAAGATGGAGTTTGTCTGGAATCTCTCAGGAAAAATTGAGCCGCTTCTTTGTAGCTGCGATCGCCTGCTACTTTTCCCGCAAATTCCCTGACCGCTAAGTGCAGTTCTGCATCGTTCAAAAGTGTGGGATTAGCCGCCCGCTGCACAATTCCTATTTCTGTATTTCTCGGCTCAACCATATAATTCAAATATTTAGACAAATGTGTTTCAAATTGTCGCTGTCTTTGAAATGCCAGTTTTTGGATGGTTTGTTGGTCTTCCTCAATGCTGTCCTTGCTCAGTAGAGAATAGCCGTACAAATAAGGATACCGACATATCAATTCGCCCAAAGGAGAATCTGTATCTTGTTTCTGCTGTTCCGCCTCTCTATCTAAGGCTTTTACTAAGCGCTCTATAGTCTGGAATTCGTCACTTTTAGTAAATAATTTTATTTGTTCTTGCAAGCGCTTGACTATGTAAAATTCCATCCCGAATCGGGGAGAAGTCTGCTTAAATAAAGCTACCAACTTGGCAATCGCGAATTGGTTTTGGGAATGCAATTGCCAGCGGTTGATCGGGATGTAGCAGCAGCGGTGGAGGAGATATTTAAAGTGCTGATCCGATCGCTTGATGGAGACTATACTGTACAAACTTGCTTCAATCTCTCGATCGGGATAGCCCATGCCGTCGATAAATAGCTTTCGGAACCGCTCGATCACCTGTGCCGGGGATTCTGTTTCCACGCAGGAGACGATGTGATCGTACAATCTCTGTTCGTTGCTGCCAGTTGGAACACTGTCTGATGGCGGGGTGAGGATGCTGCTGTCTGCTTCTGTGTCTACGCTGCTGTCTGCAACTTCTGCGACAACGACTGTCGGTTTTTCCCCAAAAGTTCGATCGGGATTCAAGAACCAATAGTGTTCTTGGCTTAATTTTTTGTCGGCTGCCCACTCCAAAGCTGACTGCAAACTTTCCCCTGTCAGTAACAGCGATTCATCTTCGCGGTCTGAAGCCAGCCATGCTGCTAGGGCGGATCGGTAGGGAGCCAATTTTCCCAGCTCTTTTTCTACCCAAAATTGATTAAAAACTGACTGATAAATTAGGTTGGAAACTATTAATTTACCGTGAGATTTAACAACCAGTCCTGACAGTTGCAATTCGATTTTTTCGGGAGAGTAATCTGCTGGTACTCCCTGCGATTCCCCGGATTTTGTTGGCGTGGGCGGTTGCAAAGCTTGCTGGTACAGCGTTAACAGCCGCGTGAGGTCGCAGTGGTTATGGAAAATGCGCTCGCGTATTGCAGTCAAATGTTGGGGTTCGTCTTCTTCTTCCCAATTTTTAATAATTCTGTGTTTGACCAGTTTTTCAACCTGCTGAGCTTCGGAATTTCTGCCAATAAAAGGCCCGTATTCAAGTACCAATTGGCAAAGTTTTTGAGTTATAAACGGTTGGCCACCCGTCCAAGCTAATATTTCTTGGAGCACTTTTTGGGGGCGAAAAGCTTTTAGGGCTAATCCTTTTGCTAGCGGCAAACTTTCGTGCAGTTGGAATCGACTTAAATGAATCTGCCGTCCAATATTAAAAGGGTTGCATCTTGGATCTCGGATCAATTCTGAGGGGGCTGCTACTCCCATAACAGCAAAAGTCAGGCGATCGTATTCCGGTTGCTCTGCCCGCTTGGAGTAACAAGCCCGGATCAAAGCAAAAAAATCGCTGGTACTGAAATTTAGGCTGCTGATGCTGTCTATGTCATGTATGAAAATTACCAGATTTTGCTGAAGTGACTTGAGCAAAACTTTTTCGATAAATATCTCCAATCGCTGCACCGGGGATAGCAGTTCGCGATCGTTCCACCACTTGATGGCATCAAACCTGTTTGTGATGTGTAAACTGCTTGCCATGCGGTACATGATTCCGCCATACCACTTTTGGGGGGAGATATCTGGGCTGCTGATGCTTCTCAGGTTGATGGCGGCAAAAACTGTACCTTCGGCTTCCAACCTTTTGGCCGTTTGCACTAGCAGGCTGGACTTTCCCATTTGCGGCGCACTCAACACGTAACAGAAGTCTCCGGCTTTGAGTCCTTCGTAGAGCTCGCTGTCTGCCGCTCGCCTAACATAGCTGGGCGCACCGGCAGGCAAATATCCTCCGACTTGATAGTGGTACGTTGAGTTGACGGATGCTGTCATCTGGGAATTCATCAAGATTTTACGCCCCTATGCTGTGCGATCGAAAGGTTACAAATGGGAATTATTGCCAGCTTACTATGGTGGAAAATTTTTGTTCCTGTTTCTCTATTGTCTACTAGCTCGCGTTTCTCTTTCTCAATCTTTACCGTATCTTTGCAAGCGTTCGCCCCAAATCCTGCGATCGGCCCAATTGTAGCCCGCCCCTTGATTTTTTACACTCGTTCACATAATTAGATGAATTTTCACTCGATCGGATTGAAAACGCTAAAAGGCCCTTTTTTTTCACATTTTTTTACAATAATACTTTAAAATTCACCCGGTGGTATGATGTGGGCAGGGAAACTCATAACCACAGCCCCGTCAACCTTCTGCCTTCAGATCCGCCTGCCGGATGCCGGAGAAAAAGGCGCTCGCAATGGCTGCCAATAAAAAACCCCAGCGTTTGGCTGAGGACTGCTTGAGTGGGAGATATCGTTAATCTGCGTTTTTTTAGTTGACTTAGATTGCATGGAATTCCATGCTGCTGACTTTCCCCGGGCTTTCGCGTTCGGGGATTCCTAAGAACAAACTTTTCAGGATGCATCCACAAAAAGTTTAATTCTTAAAGGCTTTGTCAGTACCAGGCTAACCACTCACTCAACTATAAAAGTTAAGTCGGTGGCTAATTGTAGAAGATGCGCCCTGATGGCTTAACTACCCGATGGATTAGCACCCTGATGGCATAACTCCCTGATGGATCGACGCCCTGATGGCTTTCGCTCCACTACCCAAAAGATTCGGGTTGGTGGATGATCGTGGACATTAGTAACACGTCACTTCCGGCGTTTCCGATCGCAAGCGGGTGTGCCTGTCTGAATTGATTATGGCAGGCAGATTTATCAGAAGACAAGTGGGCTATTGCATCAACCCATTTCTGATATATCGGGTTAGCCAAAAAGTGCCAATCTACGCAAATCAGGGTCATCGAACATGAAAAACAGCATCTTAGTATTAGCGGTAATTGCCTCGGCTGGCTTCGGCTTTTTCCAGGCAGGCAGCGCCAGCGCTTCGGCGCTAGGTCCACAACCTTCATCAGCCAGGAGTTTGACGGCTTGGGAGAGTCGTCCCGACTTTAACTACACTGGAACGAATGAGGATGGGGAGCAAGAAGAGGTAAAAACCGGTAGTAAAGTCAGGAAATAATTGGCGCTCTTGTGTGGTTCCCCCGGAGTGCGGTTGTGGTTGTGGTTTTAGTTGTGGTGGTGTTTGTTGTCGCAACGGCCTCTAATCGAGGCGGTTAAAACTAGATCCCAATATCAGTCTACCTAATCCCGGAGGGGGTCAGTTTCAGAGAACGGTGAATGGGAAAATAAACAGGTAAGGCGAGTCTGTCGGTGGAGTTTCCCCGCCTATCAACTTCCTTACCTTCTGATGTTCGGGATTTGGATCTGGCACAATCGTATTTCATCTCGTAAAAACCCAATGGAAAATACTCTCGAAACTACCCGCAGACAGCGGGTATTGACAAGAACCCAGGAACGGCGTCAGGCAACACCCAAAGAAAAACAGTTGATTCACCTGCTAGCCAATATGGCTTGCAGTTTGATTAAATACGACTACAAACACGCAGCGGGGAAGGGTACTCTTCCGCCTTCGGAAAGCAAGCGTTTAGCGGAATGGCACTACCTGCGAGTTCAGCAAATTCGCCGGATCGAACGCTCATTGGAGCCCGTAGCGACCCTTAAGCGCGTGTACTACAAGAGCATCCTCAGTCCGAGAGATCTGAAGTCTTTGAAACTTCTGTGGCTGGAGGAGGACAAAAACCGCGTCAAACGGGTCGATCCTGAGTTGGACGACATCCTCAGCGAAGCTTTGGATCGGGGAGATACTTTAAAACAGCTATTTCACTCGATCGAAGTCAAAGAACGCACCTTTTCTGCAACTCCTAGCCCCGGCGCCGTGCCACTGTGGGTCAAAGAGTGGGAAGAGTCGGAATATGACATAAACTTTTTTCCGCCTTCCTTCCCTGCATGGGTTTCGATTGTGGACGACTAGGTTCAGGAAAAACTCTTTGATATCATGTCCGATCGAATGACGGCGATTAAAAGGGCGGGTTTTTGAGATTGTCAATTATTGGCAGATATTTTTCGTGAACCCGCCCCTACCGTATTAGGGGTAATCGACCGGACATAATATGACATGGCATCAAGCGTAAAATTCAGATGGTAGACTTATTTGCTATTGCTGCCATTGGCGAAGAGGGTGGGGGCGTGAGGCTAAACCAGGCGGCGTTGCGCGCAGGCATCCGGGTACAGAGAAGTGAATCGGAGTCAGTACCATTGTACAATGGGGGAAAACCAGGGCTTCAGCTAATAGCTGATAGCTGATAGCTGATAGCTGATAGTTTCTCATGACTGACTCGATTTCTACTTCTCCTCTAGACTCGGCGGCCGATACAGCCGAACTCCGCTCTCAGTTGAGGTCTGGTTCGGAAAAAGCTCAACTGCAACTGCTACAACAACAAATAGCAGATTCCGGTTGGGATGTATTGATGGAATTTTTATTAGAGCGCAAGTCAGAGGCACCGACTGCGGTAATGGGTAAGGCTTACCAAATTCTTTACAGTGCTAATTCTCCGAGAGCGACGGAGTTTTTGCAAGCGAATTTTCCAACTGGGGTTGTGCCGCTGCGATCGGACTCTAACATTGATTACACTCCGCTGCAACAATTATTGGCGTTACAGGAATTTCAAGAAGCCGATCGCTTAACTTTAGACAAGCTTTGTGAATTAGCTGGTGATACAGCTTCTGTGAGAAAGTGGCTGTATTTTACCCAAGTTGAGAGTTTGCCCGTAACGGATTTGCAAACAATTAATACGCTGTGGAAAGTTCATTCCGAAGGCAAATTTGGCTTTTCGGTGCAGCGGGAAATTTGGCTGAGTTCGGGCAAGAATTGGGATAAATTGTGGCCGCTAATTGGCTGGAAGAAGGGGAATAATTGGACGCGCTACCCGCAAGAGTTTATCTGGGATTTGAGCGCGCCGAGAGGGCATTTGCCGCTGTCGAATCAGTTGCGGGGAGTGCAGCCTTTTGCAGCTTTGATGGCTCATCCTGCCTGGTTGAAGTGAATGGTTTTGGGGCTTTTGGAGAATGCGGGGCGGGCTCGATGTTCGGCCCGACATTTGTTGGTGAGGGGATGTTGGATCTGACGGTGACAACCCAGTCACAACATAGATAGGGCTTGCTGAATAAGTTAGGAAAAATCACGCTCTCCCTCTTTTGTCACTCTCCGGATTAAAGAAGTAAGAAATAAGCCAGATCAACCACAAGAATAAAAGGGTTGGAATTGATTCATTGGGTTGTGTGGAACTTACGGTGATATAGCCTTTCTCATAAAGATGAGGTACTCATGGGCATAGGGCATAGGGCATAGGGCATAGGGCATAGGGCATAGGGCATAGGGCATAGGGC
>NZ_JAUBPT010000369.1:0-1013 GCF_036700905.1 Microcoleus sp. S13_C3
TCGGCGTAAGTACACAGACTATATTTGTGGTAGAATAACATAGTTAGCTGAGACCCGTTTAGGTGGGTGATCGAGGAGTCAGAGATGGCCTTATTAATGCCTAAAATATTAAATTTAAGCGATGGCGAGCGTCATCAACTTCAGAAGTTGATCGACAAACACAAAACGCCCCAACAGCTAGTGCTACGAGCCAAAATAATTCTCATGGCATCAGATGGTCAAAACCATCGTGAAATAGCCCGAAGCCTAGAGATTAACCGACAGATGGCTCGCTTATGGCGAAACCGATGGTTGGAAAGCGAGGGAAAAGACTTATCGATTTTGCAAAGATTGCAAGATCAAGAGCGTGTTGGCGCACCAGTAAAATTTACCATGGAACAAGTAACTGAGTTATTTGCACTTGCCTGTTCCTCACCGTCCGATTATGGACGACCAATAAGTCATTGGACGGCGAGAGAACTGGCGGAGGAAATCATGTTTCAAGGCATTATTGAAAGTATATCAGTCCGCCATGTTGGCAGATTACTAGAAGAAGCAGAACTTAAACCACACGCCTCGCGCTACTGGTTAACCCCCCCCTGTGGATGAAGAATTTGATGCAAAAGTTAAAGATATTACAGGCTTATATCTGACTGCGATTGAACGCAGTCAAAATGGAGAACACACTATATCGGTTGATGAGATGACAGGAATTCAAGCCATTGAGCGTCTCGAAAAAGACTTACCAATGCGACCCGCAAAAGTTGCAAAAAGAGAGTTTGAATATATTCGTCATGGCACGCAGACCTTGATAGCGAATTTCAATATTGCGAATGGTAAGATTATCGAGCCAACTTGCGGAGATTCGAGAAAAGAATCCGATTTTGTACTGAATATTCGTCACATCATTGAAACTGACCCCGATGCCCAAAAATGGCATCTGATTATGGATTGTCTGAATACTCACCAATCTGAATCATTGGTGCGTTTGGTCGCAGAAAAAGAAGGCTTAGATATCGACCTCGGTATTAAGG
>NZ_JAUBPT010000370.1:0-1013 GCF_036700905.1 Microcoleus sp. S13_C3
TCACGCTCGATCTCGGATGATTCACTTTTATCCCCTCAATCTGCCTATGTGCCAGTTGGGGTGCGGAATGTGGGTTTAATAGTTAAAAATTTTAATGGGCTAAAAAATTAACACTTATTATTAAGAGTTATCCAATTTTCGAGTCGAGGCGCGATAAATTATCTTTGCGCCCTCCGGTGGTGTCGATAGACAAAATGCTGAGCTCGACTCCCCAATTCGAGTGAACTCCACAAAGAAACTTTCCAATTTTCCTCAAGTCTCTACACAGCCCTTCTAGCTTCTGCCTTCGAGTGACGCCCCATCACCCCCAACTCCTTTCCGCCTGAGGGAAGTGAGTAAGAGACGGAGGTCGCCGACTGCGACTCTTGGTTACTCAACGCCTGGGTTAGGTTCTAAACCCCAGTGGTGTTTCAGAAAATGGCGGTACATGGTTTCTCGTAGCATCATTTGCTCGTAAAGCTTGACCAAAAACTCCTGAGCTTGTTCGCGGCTCATGTCACTTACCTGTGTTTTGAAGGAACACAGGCTAAATTGCTGTTCCAAAGACAATTCTGCTGGTTGGCTCATGACTTTGACTCCTCTGTAAGTAAAGGTGACTTAAAAGTGAACACCTGGATTAACCAGATTTGTAAGTTGTTTCAGCGATCGACAGTTGGTTTCGGGATGCCCGATGGCCCATCTGGCTTTAGTCTATATTACAAAAGGTAACAAATATTTGACAAAATTACCATCTGTCCTAGGAAATAACTTACTTAGGGATAGAGATGGCGAAATGCCTGCAAAAGTTCCTTCCGCAGGCATATACAAGTCTATCTACTTGTCAAGAGAAAAAAGGCTCAGTACGAACCAAAAGAATTGAAGCCCTTTATACCAAATCCGGCGGAGATTCTCTCGGCGGGGGGGAGAGCGGAAGAGGGGGAGAGGGGGAGAGGGGGAGCTTTCAGGGGTAGGTTTTTAATGATGACACCGGATTGGATAGTATAGAAACAGTGAGTTTTACACAGCTCCGGAGC
>NZ_JAUBPT010000092.1:0-20266 GCF_036700905.1 Microcoleus sp. S13_C3
ATCGCTTTAAATTCAGTTCCAATTCTAGTTGTTAACATTTCTTTACTTACCTTTGTTTTTTTATACCGACCTACTTAAGTCATATTCTGCCCGTTTGCGAATGTAGTCGTCCCGCCAATTTTGACTGGTAACTTCGATAACTAACAGCGGTTTTTCTTCAAAATCTAGCACTGCGGAACCAGGTTGCGCGCAGACTTGTTCCCACAGACTCTGAGTGCAAATCACCACATCAGGAATGCGAGAAGAGTTTTCCTCAGTTCGGACGGCGGTAGTGACAATTGCAACGAGCGGGAGGTTGTGTGCTGCAAAGAAGCGCCGGAACTGATAAACTAAAAATTCACAAATTTTGATATGTATTGCTGTAGGTGTTGGCATTTCGATTAGATTGCCCCGATATAATTCATAACAAACACCTGATTCTCCCTGATAGTTCAGATATTCTTCAAAGGTGAGTTTTTGGGTAGAAGTTATAACCATGTCAGTTATCTCCCTTTTTCGGTGAGCTTACTGTATATTTTACACTTGTATTGGGTGAACCAGCCCCTCCAGCCTCAAAACTGTTTCAAAAATTGTAGGGCGAGCCCAGCCCACCCTACAAATCAGATTAAATCAGGTAACACATTAATAAGTTTCAACGTGCCAACGGTGCTCTTTCTTCAACTGTTTCTGATAGCCAGCCCAGTCAACGCCGTGCTTGCCAGCCGCCGCCGACATTCCCTCATCAATTCCGCCTTCCATACCCTTCAAACCGCAGATATAAGTGTGAGTATTCGGCTTTTGAACCAATTCCCACAGTTCGTCTGCGTTCTCTTGAATCCGGTTTTGAATGTACATCTTGCCGCCGTCAACATTCTTTTGCTCGCGGCTGATGGCATAAGTCAAGCGGAAATTATCGGGGAACTCGCGCTGCAATTGCTCCAACTCTTCCTTATAAAGAATGTTGGGAGTGTAAGCAACTCCAAAGAACAACCAAGCTAAACCTTTGAATTTGTAATCGGGGTTGTTTTCTTTAAACATCCGCCACAAATAAGCCCGGAAAGGAGCAATACCCGTACCGGTACCCATCATAATAATGGTGGCTTCCTCGTCGTCGGGCAACAGCATTTCCTTGCCTACGGGGCCGGTGATTTTGACATCATCCCCAGGTTGCAAACCGGTGAGAAAAGTCGAACAAACACCGAACACTTGTTCACCGGTCTCTGGGCTTTTGTACTCTAGGCGGCGCACGCACAGCGAGACTGTTTTGTCGTCGAGGTGGTCGCCGTGACGGGTGGAGGCGATCGAGTAAAGCCGAATTTTGTGAGGTTTGCCGTTTTTATCCGTGCCATCAGGAATAATCCCGATACTTTGACCTTCGAGATAGTGCAAATTGCCTCCAGAAATGTCGAAGGTGACGTGGCGGACTGTGCCGTCGCCGCCTTCTCTGACTAATTCTTCTGTAGAAATGCACTTACCAATATAGGGATTGGCCGGTTTGTAGAGGTTAACAGGAACCTGAACTTTTTCCTTGGCTTGAGTCATGGGCTTAGTTTTTTCTCCAGATTTCTGACTCTGTAGCCCTGCTTCTGGTGCGACTTTGCCATTTGTTTCGGGAGCGCTGTTTGAGGGGCGGATGCTGACAATTCTTCCACCCATGCGAGCAATCCGGCGCATTTCCTGATTCATGCGATCGTAGGGCACGGAGATAAATACGCTGCCACTACGGCGAATCGGGTTACTTATTTGGTCAGTTGCTTGGCTCTGACGCATACCCTCCACTTCGTAAACAAAGATGCGGCTGCCTGATTCTGAGTTGGCCGCAACACCAGATATGCTTGGGCTGTACATTTGTTGATTTTCCTTCACGATACAGAGTTATAAAGAAAGAGAATGTGACGTTAGACTCAATTTACTTTTTTCTTAAGGCCATCGGGACTAATTGGCCGCGCCAATTTCTGGGCCTCGCCACGCCGTCCGTAGTGTTGAAGTTGCGATCGCTCGCGTATCAAATCCCTACTAGCCGAACGCCGCGCTCACCGAGCCCGCTTTGCGTTCGGCTGTTGACCTATAGCTATTGTTGTCTGCGTACTGCCAATATTTTACCCGATCGGGGGATCTGCCCCGATAAGTCGTTTTGATTGCCGACCGGTGATGGAGTGTGGCATCGGGCAACAAATAGCTCCTATTGACCGAAAGGAGCCAGGTACAAGATCCTGGATTTATGACTCCCAGGCTGACTGACGGGTCAATTCTACAATCTCAAATCTCAAATCTCAAATCTCAAATCTATCGACGTTGAGCTTGTAGTGGGCGATCGCATTCTGGTAAGATCAACTACTAAAGTTAGTGTTAATAGATATGACGATCTTATGCGCCAAGCAATCCCAAATGCCTTGTGCGATGGGATAGGGAGCTGCGTAGTTCAGCCCAGGCGGGTCAATCCGCTCGAAGTAAAAAAGAAAGGGGAGGGATTCACGCCTCCCATGTCATACATAAATGACTATACTTTTACAAGCTATTAATTACTTGCCTTGAAGATTGCTTGGGTCTTCCCGGGCAGGCAATCAACTCACTGCTGTATGCTGGTGAGAACTCGATCCTCTCGGGGTAGCAAAGCAGCGCAAAGCCTGCTTGTCGCTACCTGCGGGCTGAAATTTTGTGGAATCTAGACTTGAGTTAGTTAGTAAACAGTGATTTTGTTAGAGGGAAACTATGACCAGTAAGCCGGATCGCGTGGTTTTAATTGGCGTTGCCGGAGATTCCGGATGCGGAAAATCTACTTTTTTACGCCGATTGACAGATTTGTTCGGGGAAGATTTCGTTACTGTAATCTGCCTCGACGACTATCATTGTCTCGATCGCAAGCAGCGCAAGGAAACAGGGATTACAGCCCTTGACCCCAGAGCGAACAATTTTGACCTGATGGCAGAGCAAATGAAGGCTCTCAAAGAAGGTCGGGCGATCGACAAGCCGATTTACAACCACGAAACCGGTCTGCTCGATCCTCCTGAGCGGGTAGAGCCGAATCATGTGATTGTCATTGAGGGGCTGCATCCCCTTTACGATGAGCGAGTTCGATCGCTCCTCGACTTCAGCGTCTACCTCGACATTAGCGACGAGGTAAAAATTGCTTGGAAAATCCAGCGCGACATGGCGGAACGGGGCCACCGTTACGAAGACGTGCTGTTTGCGATCAATGCTCGCAAACCGGATTTTACAGCCTACATCGACCCGCAAAAGCAATATGCTGATGTGGTAATTCAAGTGTTGCCGACCAACTTGATCAAAGATGACAAAGAGCGGAAGGTTCTGCGCGTGCAGATGATCCAGCGCGAAGGCATCGCCAATTTTGAGCCTGCGTATTTGTTTGACGAAGGTTCAACAATTAACTGGGTTCCTTGCGGCCGCAAGCTAACTTGTTCCTATCCCGGAATTAAGATGTACTACGGGCCTGATGCTTTCTACGGTCACGAAGTCTCGATTTTGGAAGTAGATGGTCAATTCGAGAATCTCGAAGAAGTTATTTACATCGAAAGCCATTTGAGCAAGACTTCTACGAAGTATGAAGGCGAGTTAACTCACCTGTTGCTCCAGCACCGCGAATATCCTGGTTCCAACAATGGAACTGGTTTGTTCCAAGTGTTAGTCGGATTGAAGATGCGGGCGACTTACGAGAAGTTGACTGCAAAAGAAGCGAAAGTGGCTGTTAGTGTTTAGAACTCTGACATGAAAGATTTGGGAGGCGCAATTGCGCCTCTTTTTTTGTGGGAAAATGAACCGCAGAGGGCGCAGAGGGCGCAGAGTAGAGTTAGGGGAGGGTGTTTGGAAGTAGAGAGGTTAAGAAGGTTTTTCCGGCTTCATTCAGGTCGCTATCTAGGGAAAAAGTTAGACTGCGAACTCTGATTTCACCATGTTTTATTTCTAGTGGCTGTTGGAGGCTTTGCGGGTAGACGAGAATTGCATTTTGGCAATTTAAGGCATTTGCGTAAGCAACTATTTGATGAATGTCATTACTGGCTACTTTATCGGGAGCTTTGTATTTTGTATCGAGGACATACTGAACTTTACTTGTTGCAATATCGCACAGCAGTAAGTCAATCCGATCGAAGTAGTTTTTGTCATGTGTGACTCGGTGTTGTTGTTTGACAAAAAAGCCTTTTGGTATATGTGCTTTGAGCCATTCAGCGACAAATTGTTCATATAAATTAGCCATGTCTATGAGAAAAGGGAGCATTTCGCGATCGCCCCTTTCGTGACTCGGCACTGTGTTATCTAAAAAGAATCGACATAAGGCGTGTAAAAGTTGATAATCTTGATTCAAACGGTGATAATTTCTATCAATACAAGCTTCTGATTTAAAAGGTTTTAATGTAACAAATCCTTGGAGTGCGTGAAACGCTTTTCGCACAGTGGATGAAACAGATTCACGACACAAACCGCTGCGGCCAATGATGAAAAGTGTCCAAGCGAGTATTTGATTATCTTCAATATCGCCTGTTTGTTCGCTATAGTGGCATTTTAGTTTAACCTCCCAAGGTTTTTGCAGGGCTGACCGCAAATCGACGCGGCCGCGAATGTAGGCGAGTCTTTCTGTTTTGGATAAGTAATCGCGATATAATCCTTTGCGACAGCGTTCTAGGATTTTTTGGGCAAGAATGTTAGCTAATTTCTCGTAACTTTGTTCTAAAGAGTCGCACTGAATAGAGCCTTGGGGAAATTTTATGTTAAGGTTGTAGGCATAGTCAATCATTCCGAAGAGGTTGTTTATGGGAACCTGTGGGCGGATGGCGATGTGAAATTCTGGAGTGATGGGAATGTTGCCAACTCTGCCTTTAGATTTTAAGTGCCATTGATATTTTGTTTTAAAGGTGGGAAATTCTATATCGATTTCCTGGTCATAATTCTGGTGTATTTTTTGTCCGACTGATTCGGGGATTGAGTATTGTTCAAAGCTTGCGGATTTATATTCGGTGAGTTCGATGATTTGGGGTGATAGTCGTTTCATAGATGCTGTAACGCCGTGTTGGTAGTAATAATGGTAGCGTTAGACGATCAATTGCTGAATTGATATTTGATTTTATCCCAGAGAAATTCATCCATTTTTGCCTGGTTATCAAAGAAGTATTCTTCAAGGTATGGCTCGATTTCCATTTGCCAAATATCTTGGATATCTTCAGCTAAGGTTTTTGTTAAAAAGAAGGATATGCCTAATTCATAGTGTTTGTTGTTAATGGCGCGATTGACATCTTCTAGAATGCTATTTAATTTATCAACTGGAAAACCAGTTTCCTCTCTGTGGTGATACTGTCGCAGCACTTCATAGTTTGGATAGACGGGAATGAATGCGAAACGGCGGCGGAGTGCATTATCAACTAAGGCAATAGAACGGTCTGCGGTGTTCATTGTGCCAATAATGCGGACATTTGTAGGGATTCTAAATTGTTTACCGCTGGCTAGTATAATAGAGCGTCCTGTGTCTTGTCGGTCATCTAGGAGATACATTAACTCGCCAAATACTTGAGAGAGATTTGCGCGATTAATTTCATCAATAATGAGAACACAAGTGTCTTCACAGGCTTCGGCTTGTTTGCAGAATTCTAGGAATCTACCGGGAACTATTGAGTAGGTTAATTGTCCGTTTTGAGTTATTGGGCGGAGGCCTTCGATAAAGTCTTCGTAGGTGTAGGCGGGGTGAAATTGGATAATGTCTGAGAAACCGTCACCGCCGCCGATTAAGTGTTTAGCAAGTTTTTCTGCTATGAAGGTTTTTCCGGTTCCGGGTGGGCCTTGGATGATGGTTTGGCCTTTGCGGTTAATGGCGTGTATCCATTGGGTTAGTTGGGTTGTTTGAAAACCAGTAATTTCTGAAATTTTATCTATTTGATACTCTGGATTAAATTCCTTTTCATACACTGAAAAATATTGACTGAGAAGAAGCTCTGGGTTATTATTTGCTCCGGTCAAGTTAAAAATCAATAATAAGGGAAATAGTTTTTTAAAGGTTTGTGCTATTTTTTGAATTAAGTGTTTGGCAGAATATCTTAGTATTTCCTCTGACTCAAGTGAGATCGCGACTTCAACATCAAAACCTCTAAGCCGTTCCAATTCGGTGTTTGGATAGCTATTTATTTCGGATAACATACTTTCTAATAGTTTATGAATAGATTTTTCCGGCTTCATTATGCGCTTTAATCTTTCCCCAAAATCATTGGTTGTTAGACAACTATAAGAAAAACAATGTCTGTGAGGAAGGTGATAACGTTTAAGAATCTCGATTAAATTAATGTTATTTCCATAATCTTTGTAGCAATTTACCATTGGCGGAAAAAAATGGTTGTTTCCAGAAAAACCAAAAGTTAATGTCTGGTTTTCAACTGTTAACATTAACTTATCAGATTGCCTACTATTAGCCCTACCGTTAAAACAGTAGTCTACACTGTAGACTACTGTGGATTTCAAAGATTGTGTTTGAATGCTGCCAAAGCTCTCCTGCTTGATATCTATATATTTTTTAATAAAATCCGGCAACTGCTCTTCTACCTGGCTTAAAATATACTTGAGCGGCACTTCTACATATTTTAAGAAATCTTTTTTGTGCTCCCGGTAAAAATCTGAAGTGGGAGTTTCATTGAATTGTGCCAATAGGTTAAATGTGTTTACTGAAAAAGGACTTTCAGGATGTACAAAAACTTGTTCCATTTTTTCTGTATCTTTAAGATGACTTAATTGTTGTTCTTAAATTATTATTGTAGCCGATCGCCCTTCCCGACACCAGATATCTGAGATACGATCGCACGCCCCATCCTTACCCTCATCAATAGCCCTCCCAAACCAGTAACACAGGCAAAACCGCTAACAACAGTTCCCGGAAAATTTAAACTTGTGTCGAAACTATCTAAACGTGCTATATTCAACTCCGTAAACCCTGAACGGCCCTTTCAGGTATTGCCAATTTATCCGCGAGTCAACTGAATGCTCTCTACTTTCAAGAAATTAGCTTCAATTGCAATCTTCTTTGTCGCAGTAAAACTTTTCCTTAATTATCCGGCTTTCAGAGAAATAGAAAATTATATCGAAAATAGAGACCCAGCAAGTGCCACCTTAGACAATGGAACTCTGCAGCAAAAATCTAGCAGCCCGCCTCCGGTACTTCCCAAAAAATCACCGGAGCAAAATTTCGATGTAGTAGTATATGGTGATGAAGTACCGGGGATATGTGCGGCGATATGGGCGAAGAAAACTTTAGGCGAAAAGGGCAAAGTTGCGATCGTGCGATCGAACTACGGAAGAGCACCTTTGGGCGGCTTACTCACCCGCGGCGGTTTAGCTTACATCGATTTAGATAAAATCCCCGATTGGTATCGCCAACCCTACGCCCAATGTTTTAAGGAATTCTTAGATAAAGCGAATGCGCCCGAATCTTGCTTAGACCCAAAAATGGCAGACCGAGCTCTCAGGCAAATGCTTTCAGCAGCAAAAGTCAAAGTTATTTCCAACTCAACTCTTACTCCCCACGTCGTAGATAAAAAAATCGAATATGCCGAAGTAACAGGCAGCACTTTAAAAATTAAAGCCCACTCTTTTATTGACGTAACTCAAGACGCGGAATTAGCCAGAAAAGCCGGATTATCTTATTATACAGGATATGAATCTCAAAATCTCAAATCCAAAAATGAAACTTTAGCCGTCTCTATAGTTCCGAGAATTACAGGTATAACGATGTCGGAATTGCGGAGAATAGAAGATGAAATTCTCTACAACACCCCCTTGGTAAAAAAGATTAAAGAAACCCTTACAAAATCTAAAGATCCCGCTAGTACCCAATTCTGGATGAAGAATTTCTGGAGTACGATTTATCAGTCATATACAGACGGCTACGACATCAGAAGCGTAGCTATAGGAGCCGCGTATCACATAGACCGAAATCTGCCCTTTAGTCAAAATAAAGGATTCTTTTTTGATAAAGGCAATGTCTGCATTTATAACAAAAATGTGCTGTCCTGGAACGGGTTTCTGTTTAAATACCAAGTTGACAAAATAATGGAGATGGAAGCTAACGGCAGAAAACCGACTCCTGAGATGATTAAAGAAATGTCATATCTCCAATACTGGCTACAAAAGAAGTCTGGTAAAGATGTGAGAGTATTTCTTCCCGACGAGATATATATCAGGCAAACTTTGAATGTTCGCGATGTGGTAGATCCGCTGACAGGGAAGGAGATTATCAAAGGGGGAACAGTACCCGAAAAGTCGATCGGCAGTTTTTCCTACGATTTCGATGTGCGGGGCGGAATCAAGAATTTATCTGCGAGAGTTCCGCCACTGCCAGTGTATAATTTCGGGATAGAAAGTGCTTTGGCTAGCAAAGTGAATAATTTAGCCATTGTCGGGCGATCGTCCGGTTATGTCGGTATGGCTGTATCCGTCGGGCGAATTGCGACGGTGAATATTTATCAAGGACAAGGTGTGGGGGTGGCGGCTGGTTTGGCTAGCAAGTTCGGCGTGCCGCTGAATACGATTACTTCGGCTGAAACGAAAAAAAATCTGGAGACTTTAACGGGGAAAACGACGTATTTGTCGGGGAGAGATACGAGTTATGGGGTGGATTACAAGGAGGTGAAGTAATTAAAGATATTAAGAGGAATGAACTGCAGAGAGCGCAGAGAGCGCAGAGAGGGGAGGGATGAGAGGTTTTTTTACGACAGGATGAGGCGGCGAATTCCTTCTTTTAAAAAGCGGACATTAAAGTTGATGAGAAGGGCTAGAGGATAACCAGTCATTTTCAGGTATGATATAACTTGAGCCTCATGGATAGGAAGTATACTTTGGACTGACTTTAATTCAACTACGATAGTGTTGGCAACCAGCATATCGTATCTGCCTTCCCCAACCACAACACCCTTGTAAAGGACATTCACCGTAGGTTGAGGGTCAAAAGGAATTCCCCGGAGAGCGAGTTCTTCACGCAACGAATTCTCATATACCGCTTCCAAAAAACCCGGCCCCAACTCCTTGTGAACCTCCATCGCCGCGCCAATCACAGCATAAGTCAACTCATTAAGATCCTCTGCCAACTCCCCTCTCCTCTTTTCAAACCCATATCAAAATCATAACCCAAAACCCTCGCAACACTCTTCCCTCTGCGCCCTCTGCGCCCTCTGCGGTTCAAAACTCTTCTCTTAATGGAGTGGATTGTAAAGACGTGAATAGATATTAAGAGGATTTTACCGCAGAGAACACAGAGAGCGCAGAGAGGGGAGGGATAAAAGGTTTTTTTACGACATCCAAAACCCTCGCAACACTCTTCCCTCTGCGCCCTCTGCGCCCTCTGCGGTTCAAAACTCTTCTCTTCCCCCCGCTGTGGCACAATCTTATATATAAAACCTGCACCCTCTCGCCAATGACCGCAAACCTACCCCCCCAATACGACCCCCAAGCCACCGAAGCCAAGTGGCAAAAATACTGGGAAGACAAGCAAACCTTCAAAGCTGACCCCGAAAAAGGCGGCGAACCTTACTGCGTAGTTATCCCGCCGCCCAACGTCACCGGCAGTCTCCACATGGGACACGCTTTTGAAGAGACGCTGATTGATGTCCTCGTCCGCTATCACCGCATGACTGGACGCAATACCCTGTGGTTGCCGGGAACGGATCATGCTAGCATCGCCGTTCAAACTATTCTCGAAAAGCAACTCAAAGCAGAAGGCAAAACTCGCCACGATTTAGGCCGAGAAAAATTCTTGGAACGGGCCTGGGAGTGGAAAGCTGAATCGGGCAATACTATTACTAATCAATTACGCAGTTTGGGCGTTTCTGTTGATTGGTCGCGCGAACGCTTTACGATGGATGAAGGCTTATCCGCTGCGGTTTTAGAAGCGTTTGTCCGTCTGTACGATGAGGGGCTGATTTATCGCGGCAATTACCTGGTGAATTGGTGTCCGGCGAGTCAGTCTGCTGTGTCGGATTTGGAGGTAGACCAGCAGGAAGTTGACGGCCATTTGTGGCATTTCCGCTATCCTTTGACGGATGGTTCTGGTTATTTGGAGGTGGCGACGACTCGGCCGGAAACGATGTTGGGGGATACTGGGGTGGCGGTGAATCCACAGGACGATCGCTACAAACATCTTATCGGTAAAACTGTCACTTTGCCGATCGTGAATCGCGAAATTCCCATCATTGCTGATGAATTTGTCGATCCGACTTTCGGAACTGGTTGTGTCAAGGTGACTCCCGCCCACGATCCGAATGACTTCGAGATGGGTAAGCGTCACAATTTGCCGTTTATTAACATTATGAATAAGGACGGCACTTTAAATGAAAATGCCGGAGAGTTCCAGGGACAAGACCGATTTGTTGCCAGAAAAAATGTGGTGCAGCGCTTAGAAGTTGACGGGGTTTTGGTTAAAATAGAAGATTATAAGCATACAGTTCCCTACAGCGAACGCGGCAAAGTTCCGGTCGAACCTTTGATATCTACGCAATGGTTTGTGAAGATCGCTCCTCTTTCTCAACGCGCTTTAGAAGCATTAGATAGAAGTAACTCACCAGTCTTTGTTCCTGAGAGATGGACAAAGGTTTATCGGGATTGGTTGGTGAAGCTGAAGGATTGGTGTATATCCCGACAATTGTGGTGGGGACACCAAATCCCGGCTTGGTATGCTGTTAGCGAAACCCAGGGCGAAATTACTGATACGACACCTTTTATAGTTGCGAAAACAGAAGCTGAAGCTAGGGAAAAAGCTACGGCTAAATTTGGTAATGACGTGCAGCTAGCAAGAGATCCAGATGTATTGGATACTTGGTTTTCGTCCGGGTTGTGGCCTTTCTCAACTTTGGGATGGCCGGACGAAACTAAAGATTTGGAGTATTACTATCCGACTACTACTTTGGTGACTGGTTTTGATATCATCTTTTTCTGGGTTGCTAGAATGACGATGATGGCCGGACATTTTACTGAAAAGATGCCTTTTGATACTGTTTACATTCACGGTTTGGTGTTGGATGAAAACGGTCAGAAAATGTCTAAGAGTAAAAATAACGGTATCGATCCGCTGCTGTTGATTGGCAAGTACGGTACTGATGCTTTGCGCTACACCTTGGTTAAGGAAGTGGTTGGGGCAGGTCAAAATATTCGCATGGAGTACGATCGCAAAACTGATGAATCGAAATCAGTGGAAGCTTCCCGGAACTTCACGAATAAGTTGTGGAATGCGGCCCGGTTTGTGATGATGAATTTGGAGGGACAGACGCCGCAGCAGTTGGGAAGCCCTTCTGTGGAAGGTGGTTTGGAATTGTGCGATCGCTGGATTCTTTCTCGCTACAATCAAGTTGTGCAGCAAAGCCGCAATTGTTTGGAAAATTACGGTTTGGGGGAAGCGGCCAAGGGACTTTATGAGTTTATTTGGGGCGATTTCTGTGACTGGTATATTGAGTTGGTCAAGTCCCGCTTGCAGCAGGATGCTGAACCAACTTCTAAGAAAGTGGCACAGCAAACTTTTGCTTTTGTGTTGGAAGGTATTCTGAAACTACTACATCCTTTTATGCCGCACATTACTGAGGAGATTTGGCACACTCTGACTCAAACAGGTGACGATCGATGTTTGGCTTTGCAAGCTTATCCTGAAGCTGATATCTCGCTAATTGATGCTGATTTGGAACAGCAGTTTGAGTTGTTGTTCGGTACAATTCGCACAGTTCGCAATTTGCGGGCCGATGCTGATATCAAACCCAGTGTGAAGGTGACGGCGATTTTGCAAAGCGAAAGCGAGAAAGAACGCCAAATCATCTCAGATGGAGGCGTTTACATTCAGGATTTGGCAAAAGTCGAAAATCTGACAGTTACTGCTAGTGTGGATGCAGATTTGGGACAGACAATTGCTGGGGTTGTCGGTACTGTGCAAGTATTGATTCCTCTGGCTGGGGTGGTGGATTTGGCGGCTTTGCGTGCTAAATTAGAGAAGAAGTTGAGCAAGGTGGAAGCTGAAATTAAGCATACTGCGGCGCGGTTGACTAATCAGAAGTTTGTGGATAAGGCTACTCCTGATGTGGTTCAGGGCGCGAGGGATGCTTTGGCTGAAGCCCAAAAACAAGCGGAAATTTTGCGCGATCGGCTAAAGGTGTTTTAATAGTTGACTGGTGACTGTTGACTGTTGACGGTTTTTAGTTTAATGGTAGGGTGCGTGAGGGCGAAAAATCTGGGACTCCCAAGGAAAATATTGACTCTCATATCATGTCCGGTCAAGCGACCACGATTTTTGTAGGGGCGGGTTCACCAACAATACCTGCCAATAATTGACCATCTCAAAAACCCGCCCCGACCGGGATATTATGGTTAATCGATCGGACATGATATCACCCACCGCGCGATCGGCTAAAGTGGCCGGGGCGGGTTTACGAGATAGTTAGTTTCAGGCAATTATTGTTGGTAAAACCCGCCCCTACAAGATCGCCAATCGTACAATTACCAATAACCAACAGCAGGACACGGAATGCACGGATACACGGATAGCTGTTTTTACCAATTACCAGTTACCAGTTACGAATAACTAATAACCAATTACCAATTACCCTTATGCTATATTTAGCCCAAGTACAAAATCAGGAAATTTTAGGCGAGATAAGTCTGCAATTGCTGGCTTGCCAAAATTCTGATGGTACTTGGGCTATTCTTAGTGAAGAATGTTTCTTGACATTACCGCAAGATTTTGCTCAAAATCCAATTTACTCTGCAACTAATGTTTTAAATGAAGGGATTTTAGTATTAGCAGATATTGGCGAAAATAACCAGGTTGTCAATATTCAATCCGCTACAAACTGGGTACTACAATTAGTTGAGAAATATTTAACAACAGGTTTTACTCCCGATTTTTTGCAGCAAGAAGCCCAGAAAGCAGAAGGGTGGAGGCAATCTCTCACTTTGCAGAGTCAAGAATTGTCTCGCCGCTTGATTGAAGTTGAAGCCCGCCGAGAACAAATTCAAAATTTAGAAGCAAAACTCCAGCAGGAAAAGCAATTGTTGGAAAGTTCGATCGCCCAATTGCCAATTCCGCCCGCTACTCCACTAATTTGACTTATAATTTGACTTACGCCAAATGTAGGGACACGGCACTACCGCGTCCCCACTAACCTAATATGCAATTTGCTGGACATCATATAATTTGTAACTTGACAAATACCCCTTACCCGTTGCCGAATCGCCAGCAATACGGGCTGCAGCTAAAGCACTTTTGACTTCATCCAAGCGGCGGGGAGACACAGCAGTTTCTGAGAATTGCTAACATAAGCCCGCTTCTGAAACACATCATACTGATTGCGTTCGATCGCATTTAAGATTCTGCTGTAGAGCATTGTAGCAGCCCAAACTGTCCAGCGGATATCGGGACTGAGCACTTTAATTCCCGGTTCCGCGCTGGCGTATAATTTGCGAGCTCGCTGAATTTGAAACCGCATCAATTCCCGCCAGCGGTTGTCAATGACACCGTTGAATAAATCTTCTTCGGTGTAGTTAAACAAGGCTAAGTCTTCTAAGGGAAGGTAAATGCGGCCGCGGCGGGCGTCTTCTCCGACATCGCGCAGAATATTAGTCAACTGCTTGGCAATACCGAGGGAGATGGCTTCTTCTTTGGGAATTTTATTGCCCCAGTGCCAATTCCAGTTAGCAGCGGGATTCGACTCGTCCACACCCATGACAGACATCGACATCAGCCCTACAGTACCCGCTACTCGATAACAGTAAAGATTGAGCTCTTCAAAGGTTTCGTAGCGGCTGCGGTACAAGTCCATTTGCTGGCCCGCAATCATTTCTCGAAACGGCCCAATGTCGATCGGGAAACGAGACAGCGTATCCACCAAAGCTACGTCGTAGTCGTCGTGAGGATGGCCGGCAAACACCGATTCTAGGCGTTTTTCCCACAGATTGAGGGTTTCAGGGGTCGTTGCCTCAGAACCCGGCCCGTCTACGAGTTCGTCGGTGCGGCGGCACCAGACGTAAATCGCCCAAATCGCCCGACGCTTGGCTTCGGGCATGAGTTGAGTGCCTAAATAAAAATTTTTGGCATAACTCGCCGTGACTTGGCGGCACAGTTCGTAAGAGTCATCCACAGAGGCCAGAGTTCTCATGCACTGGAGTTTTGACAGTTGCAGCATCCGAGAATAAGAAATTTAAAGATTAGAACTGATTTTCCCCCGTTTAGAAAACGGGAGATTTTTTACGTCTTTATGAAAAATTCTTAATTTTTCATTGGTTATTGGTTATTGGCCGTTGAAATAGCCTGCGCTGTCAGCTTACCAGAAAGCACGGCACCTTCCATACTCGCAAGATAACGCTGCATTGTATAGTCCCCCGTTAGATAGAAATTGCTAATGGGAGTTGTTTGCGAGGGACGGCACTGCTGGCGTCCGGGAGTGGCTTTGTAGACGGAACGTGGGGTTTTGACTACGTGATATTTGAGCAGTTTGGCTGGTTCTGGGATTTGATCGGGAAAGAGTTTTTCTAACTCGACCATTGTGGCTGCGACGATATCTTCGTCAGATTTGCCTATCCAGTCTTTGGCCGGTGCTAAAACCAGTTCCAGCATTGATTTGTCTGGGTTGGCATATTCGCGGCAGGTGTTGCTCATGTCGGCGTAGACGCTCAGCAGGGGCGATCGCGAGAACAGCAAATGGTCGATATCAGTTAATTTGCGATCGAACCACAAGTGTACATTAATGACGGGTACTCCCTCCAAACCTTCGAGCTGTTTGAAATAATCCATTTCGCCCCAGGGTTTCGGCATCATCAACTTGAGCGGGTCAACTGGCATCGCGGAAACGTAAATATCGGCGGTCAGAATTTCTGACTCTGCCCCTTTTACTCCCCGAATGTGGAAGCCCCGCACCGTGTTGTCATCGTTGAGCAAAAACTCCCCGATGGGTGCATTCAGCCGGACTTCACCACCGCGCTCAGTTATGTAGTCTACCATCGGCTGGCACAACCTCTCTGTGGGGGAACCGTCTAAAAAGGCCATTTTCGAGCCGTTTTTCTCTTGCAAGAAGCGGTTGAGGGCTGTCAGCAGTATGGTTGCGGATATTTCGTGGGGGTCAATGAAATTGAGCGCCTTGGACATGGCGATGAATACTTCTTTTTCGACTCTGGGGGGGACGTTTTGCTTTTTGAGCCAGTCGGAAAACGAGTATTTGTCCATTGCTTCGACATAGTTTTGACCCTGAAGCATCGCCGGAATCAAACCTATACCGAAGCGGATTTTTTCGGGCCAGGTGAGCATATCGTTGTTGCTCAAGATGGCTGCGACGCCGTTGAAGGGAGCCGGAAGGTCGGGAAAGTCAAAGCGGGAATAGGTTCCGGGGGTTTCCGGCTGATTGAAAATCATCGAGTGCTCTTTCCATTGCAGCCGGTCTTCGATGTCAAGTTCTTTGAAGAGTTGGAGCATATTCGGGTATGCACCGAAGAAGATGTGGAGGCCGGTTTCGTACCAGTCGCCGTCCGCATCTTTCCAGGCGGCTACTTTGCCGCCGAGTACGTCCCGACTTTCTAGGAGGATGGGGGTGTGGCCCGCGTCGGTAAGATATTTAGCGCAGGAAAGTCCTGCTAAGCCTGCTCCGGCGATCGCAACTCGCATTTGATACTACTTGGCCTCTGTGTTCGCTTCGGTTTAATTATACTTTACAACTCGTTACATTTTTTTAGGGAAATCTGTAGGGACGCGGAACAGCCCGTAGGTGTCAACAAACACGTTAAACCGACAGTGCGACAGTCTTCTCGCTTACCCGACAGTCCGGCAAGGGTTGAAACCCCTGCCTCAAAGCGAAAGTCCTCTGAAAGAGGACTAATGAGTTGTTCTTCAGTCCTCTTTCAGAGGACTTTCGCTATTAGACAGGGAATTCATTCCCTGGCGGACTGCCGGGTAAGCGCGAGGACTGGCGGAGGAAAAGAGGACACCGCACCGTGCCCATAGGTGTCAACCAACACGTTAAACCCGCCTACCCGACAGTCCTCCCGCCTACCCGACAGTCCGGCAAGGGTTGAAACCCCTGCCTCAAAGCGAAAGTCCTCTGAAAGAGGACTGAGGAGAAAAACACTTTTCAACTCATTAGTCCTCTTTGAGAGGACTTTCGCTATTAGACAGGGAATTCATTCCCTGGCGGAGTGACGGCTAAGCGAGAAGACTGGCGGAGGAAAAGAGGACACGGCATTGCCGTTTCCCTACCGCAAAATCCTCAATTTTCATGCACGAAATATGTAACTATCGCCCAATTATTTGTAGGGAAACGGCACTGCCGTCTCCTCTTCTTTCTATTCTTTCCCGCCCTTATGGTTCGCCGGATTTTGGTGCAAAGGTGCGATAGGCCGCTAATGCTGCTTGTTTCACGGCTTCGGGGACGATCGGAAAAGTAGTCAAAATATAGGCAAATTCGGCTTCCGTTAATCCGTAAAGGTGGGCGATGATGCCGTCTAATTCGGCTCGCAATTGAGCGCGTTCTGTTTCATCGGTAACACCTTCTCGGTGCGAGTTTAAGCCGACTTCTTGGGCTAATTCGTCAAATTCTGGGGCGGTGCAGATGAGTTGGGCGGCGCGCTGTACGATGTCGGTGAAGTATTTGTCACCTAATGTTAATCGCGGGACAGGAAGTTGGTATATGTAAAACATATTTATGTTTGAAGACACTTTTTGACGCAAGGCAAAATCTATACAAAAACAGTTCAAAAAAACGCTAACGAATAGTGTATGCTGATTGTCTTGAATAGGGGAGGCGATATTGAGAGAATTACCACAAAAAACATTTGTAGGCAGTATTGTACCAATAAGGCTACGAGCATTTGTACTGCTAGCAATTGCACGATATGCAAAACGGTAACACTGATAATCTAACTTTTGACCATTATCTACGCCATTCCTTCCCAATAAAGCCTTTCTCGCTTCCGCTTCATCCACCCAATACCTCGGTTCAGCATAGAGATGAGTAAACTGATGAATCATCTTACCTTCATAAAGTGGCAGTCTCCCTTTCCCTGGTTCTTGCTTGAATAAATGACTGTCATTAGTCATGTGAAATTCCGCAGTTAACCGCAGATTCCATTTCCCCTCAATCTGTTCGCCAAGTAACGGGAATTGCAGCATTTTCTCCGCAATCCGAATATCTCCCTCATTTTTAAACTCCATCACCGAGAGAGAGTCAGGAGATAAGCGACGAATCAAGTTAACAGAAATCTCAATACATTCATCTTGATTGTTCAGAAAAGTATCGAGTTTGTCCACCCGAATCGCTTCTCGCGGATTGATGCGGAAAGCAGCTTGAAATGACTCTGTACTTTTACCTTTCTCAAAAGTGAGTAAGCAAAACTTGAAGCTGTGATGCACTCCTTCAAAAATAAACTTTTCATTGGACAAACCAAACAGTGAATCAATCTCAGTCTCAATAAATAACATTTCCCGCAGTTGCTTAGTTCCCAAATCAGTATAAACTCCTGAAGGAATGATGATACCGCACTCGCCATTTGGGCGTAAGAGGTTAAAACATTGCTCTAGAAAAAGCTTGTAGAAGTTAATATCAGTGCCCGATTTTTTGCCGTTGACAATTGAAATCTGATTTTTGTACTGTTCAGCAGAACGGTAGTAAGCGCTAACATGGGGAAATTCACTCAAATATTTTAACCAAGTTTCAGCAATCTCTGGATTTAGCAGAATTTTATTTTGCTCTTTTTCAAAAGTTTTGATGTCCATCTTACTTTTTTTTGCTAGTTCGTTATGCTGCACAAAAAACTCTCTAGCATTTGGCTTGAATATTTCCCAAGGTGGATTAGTAATAATTGCATCAAAACCGCCCCGTTGATGCAAAATATCATCAAACTCATAGCCCCAGTGAAAAGGCTTCAAAGCTTCTATATCAGCGAGATTCAGGGTACGCTTAATCGGCTTACCGCTAATCTGTCCTTGTTCAAACTTAATTTTTAACTGTTTGAAATTTTCCAACAAAATCTTATTAATATTTTCGATAGACGGCGCTTTCTTTTCGGCAATTTCATCTCGTAAACTCTGCAAGTTTTGGCTATAGGTAGTCGCATGACGGTAAATAGAAATCAGACGGTTTTTCTCCTCCAATACTTGTCTGTATGTCTTGTGAAACAAATTTAACTGAGTTCCACTTCCTTCATATTCTGCGTCATCCACCCGCAGTAATCCAATTAAGGAATTGCCCGCCATAATGTTAAAATCAATATTCGGCAAGGGTTCCAAGTCGTTGACATTCTGCGCCGCAGAAACTAAGGCTAAAAACAGTCGCAATTTAGCAATTTCCACGGCTTCCGGCATAATATCTACGCCGTAGAGGTTGTCGCTAATAATCCGTTTTTTGATATAGTAGTTAAGTGATGAATGCTCTTTTTCGATGTCTTTTAGGTAGTCATTGAGGTAACGATCGTTTAAAAAATTGCTTGTACCGATGACTGTTGAATAGATGTAAATCAGCGTTTTCATCGCTGCGACTAAAAACGCGCCGGAACCGCAGGCTGGGTCTAATAATGTTAAGTTTGGGAGGATTTCTGTTAGCAGGCTGCGGCAGAGATTGGCGTCGAGATTGGTGAGGAGTTCGGTAATAGTTTCAAAGTGATGGGGAATCGGGCATTGGGCATCGGGCATGGGGAATTGGGCATGGGGTAGGCACGGGGGCACTTGGGGTAGGCACGGGGGCACTACCCCTACAAAACCCTGGTTTGCCTCATTGGTGGTAGGGGCGGTGCCCCCGTGCCCGCCCTCATTAACTCTATCGAGGATTAGTTTGTTGATTGTGCGATCGCACAAATATTCAGTAATCTCCGGTCTGGTATAATAAGCACCAAAGGCTTTTTGGTTAATGTATTTCTCAAAGATGTATCCCAAAACCGCCGGATTAATTTCGTTTTCCTTCCCGCCCACTGTATCGTCAAGATTCCAAGAATAGCGGGAAAACAAATATAAGATTTTCTCAAAAGCAGCATCGGGTATGGCGATATTCGGATAACTTTGTTCGATGGGATGTTCTAGAAACAGTCCCCCATTCAAATATTTAACATCGCCGATTAATTCTTTAACCCCTTCCTCCCGCAAATCCAGAGGTTTAGCAAATCCATCAAAAAACAGTGTTTTCAAGAATTGCGAGTAAAATAAATCCGTTCCCCGCTGCTTGCTTTCGGCTAACTTTTCCTGCAAATACAGCATTTTGCCGCTGTCGATAAATCCTTTGCGCTGCAAAAAATAAACAAACATCAAACGGTTGAGTAAAACCGAAGTATACCAGCGTCTATCTGTTTCTTTGTCAATGCCGCGAATCACACTTAAAAATTCAACGTGTTGCTGTTTAAACTCTTCAAAAAACTTCTTAGTAACTTGTTCGACATCCAAGCCAGCCTGCAATCTTTGGGCGACATCAATCACCGAAAACGTTTCTAATTCTTCTAAATCAACCTTTAAAGCTGTCACTTTACTCAGCAGCAAATCGCAAGGTTCCCGTTTCACGTACACATGATCGCGGGGATAAAGTTTTGTACCTTCGCGCTTTACCCAATACCAGAGACATTTGGTGCGATTTTTGTCAATAAAAATCAACAGATTTTCGGCGGAAATTTGGACTATTTCGCGATAAATCGTCAGTCTTTCGGCGCTGTTGGGGATATTTCCGCTATCGGCGATAATTTCATATACAACTACTCCTAAAAGTTGGGCGATGGCTTTTCGGGAATAAGTCTCGCCTTCTATTTCTACAGATACGGTTTTGTGGGATGATGGATTATCCCAACCGAGTTTTTGGACGAACAATTTGTTGAATTCAAAGTCTTGGAGGAGTTCGCGGGATTCTTTAAGTGTGGGAGGCATAGTTATATATGAAGGAATAAGGGAGAAGTGTAGTAGGAACACGGCATCGTGCTCAAGGCGTGTCAACTTAAGGCTAAACCGAGAGTTAGATAGTCCGACAGTTCGACAGTCCGACAGGGGTTGAAACCCCAGTCTCAAAGCGAAAGTCCTCTTAAGAGGACTGAGAAGAAAAATTTTCAACTCATCAGTCCTCTTTCAGAGGACTTTCGCTATTAGACAGACAGTTCGACAGTCCGACAGTCCGACAGTCCGACAGGGAATGAATTCCCTGTCTCAAAGCGAAAGTCCTCTTAAGAGGACTGAGAAGAAAAATTTTCAATTCATGAGTCGTCTTTAGACGACTTTCGCTATTAGACAAACAGTTCGACAGTCCGACAGTCCGACAGGGAATGAATTCCCTGTCTCAAAGCGAAAGTCCTCTTAAGAGGACTGAGAAGAAAA
>NZ_JAUBPT010000092.1:20366-33111 GCF_036700905.1 Microcoleus sp. S13_C3
ATTTTCAATTCATCAGTCGTCTTTAGACGACTTTCGCTATTAGACAGGGAATTCATTCCCTGGCGGACTAGCTGGATGGTGAGAGGAATGGCGGACTGACAGCTTTCTCCTGAAACAAGCCTAAAGAACAAATAATCATTGGTTCCCGTTTGTCTTCGTCTTCATTGACTATACACAAACGGTCATCCATCCGCAAACCCACGACTAATTCTGCTAATTGTCGATCGCCAATACCGCTTTTTAACTGCCGATTTAACGTGTCAATTGCCGACGGGCGCAGGGGATAGCGGTAAATTTCATCAATGGCTTTTGACAATTCATCGGATGCAAATATTGTACCATTCATTTCCTTAAAGTAACTCTTCAAACGTTCATAGGTTCGGAACCGGGCCCCGGAAGGCCTGCCCAATTGTCCGCCCGCAGTCAACTCTTCTTCTGCTATCAACTCTGCACCTTTTGTGACTAATTCGTGATGCTGTTTGTCTCTGGTAATTGCTGGTGTCGCTTCGTCGCAGGCTGCAATTCTGAGGATTCCGAGTTGCGATTGACTAACGCTATTGCCATCGCGATCGACCCAAATTAACGAATCATTTCCCTCGGCGGTTTTCATGTACAATAAAACTCCTTCTGGTTGCAAGGGTGCGGGAGTATGATTGCGAGTTGAATAAACTACATTTGGCATTGACTCAATGGTTTTTTTCAAAATTGGGTTGTTGTCAGTCGCATTTTTCCAGATTTGAAAAGCTTCCGATGTTAAGTCAACTTCGGCATCTTCTTCGCCGTCTAAAATTCCTGATTTTTCATTGTAAATATCGAGAATGACTTGAGGTGAGTCATCCTCAAAAAATGTTTCATCAGTTCCGACGACTTCGGCATTTTCTTGCAAGCGTCGGCGCAGTCTTTCGCGCAGGTTGATAATGCGATCGACTCCTTCGTCTGGCAAAAACGAATAGCACAAAATGCGAGCGGCTTTTTGACCGATTCTATCCACTCTTCCCGCCCGCTGAATTAACCGAATAATTGCCCAAGGTAAGTCATAATTAACGATAATCGCACTGTCTTGTAAGTTGTGACCTTCACTCAGAATGTCGGTGGCAATTAAGATTCGCAATTCTCGTTCTGGGGAGATTTTGTCACGCTTACCGTTGCTAGTCGGACTAAACCGAAATGTGAGCTCGGTGGGGTCTTTTGATTTACCTGTCACCGATGCAGCGCCCGCAATATTTAGCTTAGTTAAATTATCAGTTATATAGCGGACTGTATCGGCAAACTGAGTAAAAATTAATACTTTATCATGGGGGTGAGTTTCTGTGAGCAATTTCACCAAAGCAGCTAACTTTTCATCGGGTTGAGAATGCCATTTACCGCAAGTTTGCAAAACTTCTATCAGACAGCGGGCATCTTCTAGCAAATCCCGTTTTAACTTCTTGGTATCAAAAAAGTCAGATTTGAGCCATTTAAATCTGCGCGGGTAGCGCGTTTTATATTCTTGATAAACTACTTCTGCCCGCTGTTTAAAACTCTTTTCGCTTGACAGTAATTCGGCTTCGATATCTAAAACTTCGCCCGCATCATCTTCGATTTCTTCGCTTTCAAAACTGCTAACCACCACTGAATCAGCATCTTCATCGCTGTTGCGGGTATCCAACAAGTCTGCATCCTGGGTGCCGATCGGAATATCGGAGTTTTGGTCGATCGCATATAAGTAGATAAAATTCCGCAGGATGTGGCGCTCGATCGACTGAATGAAGGCACTACCGCTGCTTTCTAGCCGTTTAAACAGGTTTGTCCGCGAAAATCCCATTAACCGCCGACCCCCACGGAATAAGGCATTTAACTGCCGCTGTTCTGCTTCAGTTGGCTTTTGTTTGGGTTTTTTGGCGATGTAATTTCCCAGCCCGTAACGCGGCAGATTTAGTGCATTGATGACTTCGACAATTTCCTCAAAGTCAAGCTGGGAGTTAGTTGCGGAAGTTTCCGAGGAAAACTTAATGGTTTTGGGAAGGCGATCGGGAAAATAGGATCGCGTGCGATCGGCAAATTCTAAATATTTGCGCTTCTTCTCTGCGTCAGTTTCCGCATAATTTTCTTTGATAAACGAGCGAGTGCGCCTCACCATGTAGTGCTTCATCAAATCTCGCCAATCATCAGGATGTTCGCTTTTTTAAAAAGCAGCTAAAGAGCGCACGGAACATTGATGCCGCTTAATAAATTCTAACTCTCCTTGACTGCCTCCGCCCAATTGATTTAGCAAAGCTTCGGGCCGCAGTCCTAAATTTGGGTCTTCAGGAATAAACAGCCGCAACTGAGAAGATAAATCTAAATAGGTTTTGTTGTAGGGAGTTGCTGAAAGCAAAATACATTTACTTTCGTTGATTGCAATATATTCTTGAATCGCTCGATATCGCTTGCCTTCGCGGTTTCTGAGGTTGTGACTTTCATCAATTAACACAACTCGATAGCGACGCAATTCTGGCAATTCTTGCTGTACCAGACTGATCGATAAAACTTTTGCCAGCAGGCGATATTTGTCTGCATACTCTTGCCACATTTTGACTAAGTTTTTGGGACAAATAATCAGGGTTTCCAAGAAACAGTCTTCTTGTAAAATTTTGGCGATCGCAGTACCGACTAAAGTTTTACCCAACCCTACAACGTCGCCAATAATCACGCCTCCCCGTCTGGTAATGTGACGGGCGGCTAACTTAACGGCTTCTTCTTGAAACTGAAATAAACCCTTAAAATCGCGGGGAATCTGAAACTCAGCAATACCTGCGATCGCCTCGCGGGACAAATGATAGACAATGTTGAGATAGATGTGATAAGGTGGAATTAGTTCTGCTCTCGCCCAACTGCGATCGATAATTTCTGCGAGTTCTTTAGAAATATCAACACAGCCGTATTCTTCCCAGCGATCGTCAAACCATTTTTGCAACTTATTACAAGCATCAAAATCTAAAATATCAATATTCAATTCCCCTTGTTTCGATAGTCCCGATAAAGTCAGATTGCTGCTGCCCAAAAAACCTACAATTGGGCTGTTTGGGTCTTGACGGTGAACGAGATACAGCTTAGCGTGCAGTGGGTAAGCTAAGAATAATTTAACAATGACTTTTCCGCTTTTAATCTGATAGCTTAACCTGCGTAAGCCCTCCTCGTCGCGATCGTTGGGAGCGCCGATCGTCAACTGATGGCGAAATTCCTCAGCCATCCGTTTTTTCAGCCGAATAATGGCATTCTTGTCAATCCCCCCGTGATGGGAAATCAGGCTAAAACTAGCATTCAATTCATCGGCAGGCAAAGTTTGCATTCCCACCAAAAGGCGGCAGCAAGCTCCTTGGTTTCCCACATATGCTTCTATTAAATCGCCAATTCTCCGCCATCCCCTGAGATTGAAATAGCCCACGCAAAAATCTGCCCGATAGGAGAGTTTAATGGTGTCTCGCAATGCTGGTAGCAGCGGCAGTTCAATGTTGTCAAAAATGCGCGGCACTGGGTTTCCTCTGTTATATTAGTTGTAAATAAAAAAGTTTGTAGTAAGGACTTTAGTCCTTAAAAAATCACAGGGAAGGACTAAAGTCCTCACTATAGCAATCCTTGCAGGAGTCGTAAACTTTTTACCCCACCCCAACCCTCCCCTTATCAAGGGGAGGGAGTAAGAAATTCACAAATGATGCGAGGATTGCTATACAAACGTGCTTACAATTCTGGTTCGATTCCGGCCGATCGCAATTGAGCGCGCAATTGCTCTAATTGGTCTTCTGCTTGTTGAGCTCTTTCTTGTTCGCGATCGGCTCTTTGCCGTTCTTGTTCTGCTCTTTCAAAACCCGATAACAACAGATTCCCTTCACTATCCCACCAGCGCAACCAAGGTAATTCCACATTTTGATACCTTCCTTGCCAAATTCCCAATTCCACTCCTAATGGTTCAATGGGATAATGACCGCGCTCATTTGCAGCAACTAATTGATACCTATTTTCGATCATGTGATAGACTTCAACGCTAGCCTTGGCTACTTCATAAATTCCGTAAAATGCCGGATGGATGACATTTTCATAAATCCAGAATTTTCCCGGCTTAGTTTCCTGTTGACCCGATCGCAATAAAGGAGTTCTGTCCCGTTCTTCCGTCCCATTGCCCGATACAAATTCTAACACAATTAACGGTGCTACAAATTCTTGCCACATCACATAAGAACGGCGCGATTGACCGTCAATAGTTGGCGGGACATTGGGCACGTAGAACCAGTCTGGCGCTTCTGCACCGCGTTCTAGCGGCTCAGTTAATCGCCAATAAATGCCGCTGTCTTGACCGATGCAATAGTTACCGTCTGGATGAATGCTTTGGAGGACGGGAGTAATTGAATCTGTTAGTAAGATGCTTTGGGGATGTTCTTGAAAGTTTTTCACAAAAGTACCGTCGGATTCTGGTAGCTGAGTGTGGTCGGGCCAGCCTGTAGGGTTGTTTTCTATATCTAAGGTGAATTTCATAGTTTTATTTGGATTGTAGGTGTTTTGGCGATCGAGGTTTTAATTGCAATTAGAGTGGAATCAATCTTTTTGTTCAGTAGTAGGTTTTTTAATCATCGCTGTCCTCTAAATCTGTAAGCAATGTTTCTAAATCTTCATAGTTATAAGGCGGGCGTTTCCGCACCGTCAATATGTCTACAATTTTATCTGCTTCTGTGATTCCATAAACTATCCGCCAGTTATCAATTCGCAGACGCCACAAATCAAGCTCAAAAGAAATATCAAGCTGTTGGCTCTGAGATGGGCGAGGATTTTCTGCTAAGTTGCGAATTGCTTGTCGCACTCGCTGTCGGATATTCCCCGGCAGGCTTTTGATTTCTTGAAAGGCCTGGGGTCTGATGTAAACTGTGTAATTACTCACTCTAGCTCCGATTCCACATCATCCCATTTCAACCAACCGGCACGATCGCGATTTCCACCAGCAGCTTTTAACTCATTTAATGCTTGTTTGGCACTTTGCAAATCTTCTAAAGTCTCTAACCATTCGATGAGTGCTTGCCAAGTTTCGACATCTAATACAGCAACTTGTTTGCCTTTTATCTTGAGAAATTCAACAGACTGCAATACTTCTAATCCGGTCATTGAGGCTACCTCTATGTTGATGATAGGTATAACTTAAGTATAGGTGTATCTCATTGATTTTGCACCCGAACCCGGTTTAATCCAAAACCAATTAATCGCGCTGGAATATTTCGCAAAATTGGTAACTGCAACAAAAGTGGCGGTGTAAACGGTCGATTTGTATCTAATGCCCCCTTAATAATTCGCTCCTGTACAAACGATTGAAATGCTTGAATGATGCGTGTGGGCAACTCTCGCTGTCGCTGCACTTCTGCCAAATCCCACAGATGCAAGTGATGGTTTTTCAGGGGGGCGCTGAGTACATTAGCCGCGACGACAGCATCTTGAATAGCATAGTTAATTCCCACACCGCCTACGGGCGACATGACGTGGGCGGCATCCCCAATTAAGAGCAAACCGGGACGATACCAGCGGGGAAGGCGACTGGATTCAACCGACAGAAAAGAAATTTGCGACCAATCTTTCAGTTGCTCGACCCTATCTGCAAATTCTGGTGCTAATTCAGCAACAGCTTTTTGCAAAGCTTCTATTCCTGATTCGCGCAATTTCTGATACCTGCCTTTCAGAATAATGTAACCGAGTTGCCAATAATCCAAGCGGTCAATTATGGCTAATAAATGACCTCCAACAGCTCGACCTCCCACGCCGAAATCTTGGACATCATGGGGACTGCGCGGCAAACGAAACCAAAGGACATCCATCGGCGGGGAAGTTTTAATCGGTTCAAAACCTGCTAATTGGCGCAGGCGGGAAAAGCGACCGTCTGCACCGACAGTCAGGGTCGATCGCACTTCATGCCATCCCCCGCGTCCCCGGTATCGAATTCCGCACACAACGCCATTTTCGACGATTGTTTCTTGGACATTAGCTCCCATTACTAACTGAAAACAGGGGTAGCGCTGCGCTTGGGCAGTGATGAATTCGAGAAACTTGACTTGGGGAAGGATAGTGATGTAAGGATACTTGGTTTTGAGACAGGCCAAATCTACGAGTGTGGCGGTATTGCCAGCAGCTTGGATGGTGAGTTGGCGCATTTTTGTATGGGGCAATTCCAGCAATTTTTCTGCTAAACCCAATTGATCCATAATTTCCATTACTGACGGATGCAGGGTATCGCCGCGAAATTCGCGGTCAAAATCTTTGTGTACTTCTAGCAGCATGACGGGAATTTTTTGCCTCGCTAAAAGTAATGCTAAAACAGCACCCGCAGGCCCACCTCCGACAATGCAGCAGTTGGTATGCTGCACGTCAACTATCGAGTGTTCTTGAGAGGATTCTGAATTCTGAACAGAGTTGACAGTCATATTTTTATGTTCCTGTTTGCTCAACAATCCTGCTAGCTGCTTTGAGTTTAGCAAAACCCAGTAGTTAATCAATTTTCTAATTTTTTTTGCTTTCAAAAGATGGGCATACACGGCTTTCCTAAGTTGACACTCCTACTCCTAAAGGCGATCGCACATCCAGCAGCGGAGCGATCGCACCCAACCAACCCCAGCCGCTAGGCCCAAGTGAGGCAATCCCCCTGCAGCCCCCGCTTCTCGACGCGGTACAATAAGTGCAATCATACTTAACGCTTATATTGAAAAAGTTACACACAACGCCACAGGAGACAACAGACGCATGGGTAAAGTAGTTGGCATTGACCTCGGAACAACAAACTCAGTAGTAGCCGTCATGGAAGGCGGCAAACCGGTTGTGATTGCCAATGCAGAAGGGATGCGGACAACTCCCTCGGTAGTCGCTTTCACAAAGGAAGGAGAACGCCTTGTGGGACAGATGGCCAGACGCCAGACTGTTCTCAATCCGCAAAACACCTTTTACGCCGTCAAGCGGTACATCGGACGCAAATATACTGAACTGACTCCAGAATCAAAGCGCGTCCCTTACACAACTCGCCGCGACGAAAACGGGAACATCAAAATCAAGTGTCCTCGCCTGAAAAAAGATTTTGCCCCAGAGGAAA
Organism: Microcoleus sp. S13_C3; assembly: GCF_036700905.1. NCBI lineage: Bacteria > Bacillati > Cyanobacteriota > Cyanophyceae > Oscillatoriales > Microcoleaceae > Microcoleus > Microcoleus sp. S13_C3. The sequence continues at coordinate 27,442 of NZ_JAUBPT010000092.1, forward strand.
TTTCGGCGATGGTTTTGCGGAAACTGGCCGATGAAGCCAGCCGCTATCTGGGACAAGAGGTGACGGGGGCTGTAATTACTGTTCCCGCTTATTTCAACGACTCGCAGCGACAGGCGACGCGGGATGCTGGACGAATTGCCGGACTTGATGTCAAACGGATTTTAAATGAGCCGACGGCGGCTTCTTTGGCTTACGGTTTGGAGAGGCGAGAAAGTCAAACTATTTTAGTGTTTGATTTGGGCGGCGGTACTTTTGATGTGTCGATTTTAGACGTGGGAGACGGAGTATTTGAAGTCAAAGCAACTAGCGGCGACACTCAATTGGGTGGCAATGATTTTGACTCCAAAATTGTGGACTGGTTGGCAGAACAATTCTTAGAAAAAGAAGGAATTGATTTGCGACGCAACCGGCAAGCTTTGCAGCGCTTGATCGAAGCTGCAGAAAAAGCCAAGATTGAGCTGTCGGGAGTCGGTGTCACCGAGATTAATTTGCCGTTTATCGATGCGAATGAAGACGGGCCTTTGCATCTGGAAACGCGACTAACTCGCGGTCAATTTGAGGGGCTGTGCACAGATTTGGTGCAGCGGTTGCGGCGGCCGGTGAAACAAGCTTTGGCTGATGCAAGTTTGAGTCCTTCTCGCATTGATGAAGTTGTGCTAGTCGGTGGTTCGACTCGCATTCCTTTGGTGCAGGAAGTTGTTCGCAGTTTGATCGATCGAGAACCGAATCAAAATGTCAATCCCGATGAAGTTGTGGCGGTGGGTGCGGCAATTCAAGCGGGTATTTTGGGTGGCGATGTCCGCGATGTGCTGCTGTTGGATGTAACGCCGCTGTCGTTGGGTTTGGAAACTATCGGCGGGGTGATGAAAAAACTGATTCCTCGCAATACTACTATTCCCGTCAGGCGATCGGACATTTTTTCGACTGCTGAAAACAACCAAACTGTGGTAGAAATTCACGTCATCCAAGGGGAACGGGAATTAGGCAGAGATAATAAGTCTTTGGGACGGTTTAAACTAACTGGAATTCCGCCGGCACCGCGAGGGATTCCGCAGGTGCAAGTAGCTTTTGATATTGATGCTAACGGGATGCTGTTGGTGACTGCTTTGGACAAAACTACCGGCAGGGAACAAAGCATTACTGTACAAGGTGCTTCGACGCTGACTCAGCAGGAAGTGAATCAAATGATTCGCGATGCGGAACAGTTTGCTCAAGCTGATAAGTTGCAGCGGGAAAGGGTAGAAAAACGCAATCGCGCTGAAGCTTTAGCTTATCAAGCGGAGCGGCAGTTGCGAGAAGTTGCGCTCGATCGCGGAATGCAGTTTGCTCAAAGAAGTCGCCAGCGAATTGAAACTTTAATTCGGGAATTGCGAGACAGTTTGGAACGCAATGATGAGCGGGGAGTTGACCAAGTTGGTTCGGATTTGCAGGATGCTCTTTACGATTTGAGCCGGGAAGTTTCCGCGTTTGCTGATGATGACGATGATGATGATTTCTTTGAGTCTGTGAAGCGGACTTTTACGGGCGACGGTACCAAGCGGCGCAGCGATGACAACAGCTATTATCAAAATGCTAAACCGTACAGGCGATCGACTGTCGATCCAATTCCCGATCGCCCATACGATCGAATGGGCGATCGTATGGGCGATCGTATGGGCGATCGTATGGGCGATCGTATGGGCGATCGTTCATACGATCGTAGAAGCAGTGCTAATCGCCCCACTCGCCCTTATCAAAATCAAAGCGACGATTGGGATGATGACGACGATTGGCTGTAATTAGTGGTTAGTCATTAGTCCCTAGTCATTAGTCCCTAATTTGAAGCAGGGAAGCAGGATGACTAATGACTAATGACTAATAATTAATGACTAATGACTAATGACTAATAACTAATGACTAATGACTAAATATGCAGAATTTTCGCAATTACTATCTAATTTTGGGAGTACCCAAAGATGCCACGGCTGATGAGATAAAAAAAGCCTATCGACGGCTGGCCAGACAGTTGCACCCTGACGTAAATCCAGGTGATAAATCTGCTGAAGATAGGTTTAAGGATATTAATGAAGCTTATGATATTCTTTCCGATCTAGACAAGCGCGCTCAATACGATCAGTTTAGTAAATTCTGGAAACAAAAGGGATTTCAAGGAAAGCAAGGGGTGCGACTTCCCAATTTCAAAACTTGGGGAAACGGTAAAGCTACCCGCAAAAAACCGGCCGAAGAGGTCGATTTTAGTGATTACTCGGATTTTAATAAATTTCTCGACCAAGTGCTCGGAAGGCGCCGGGAAGTGAGGATGGCGACAGCGAATGATGCAGCGGGAGTAGCCTCCTCTGAACCGTGGAGTACGGCTTCTAAGAAAACGAGTTATGTTGCTAATTCTCGCCCACCTAGAAGGGATTTTGACGATCGCGAAATGCGACGGGAAACAGTCGATCGCGAAATGCGACGGGATGTGGACGATCGCGAAATTCGACGGGATATAGTCGATCGCGAAACCAGAAGGGATGTGGACGATCGCGAAATGCGACGGGAAACAGTCGATCGCGAACCCAGAAAAGACATTGAGGCCAGACTAACTCTGCCTTTGGAAAGGGCTTATTCGGGCGGTACCGAGCGAATTCGTTTGGAAGACGGGCGAGCGATCGAGGTGACTCTGCCTCCTGCTATGGTATCAGGCCAGCGGATTCGCTTGCGAAATCAAGGTATGGGCGGCGGAGATTTATATTTGAAAATCACAGTTTCTCCCCATCCCTTTTTTCGATTGGAAATGTCGGATATTTGCTGCGAATTGCCACTGACTCCCAGCGAAGCGGTGTTGGGTGGAGATATTGAAGTACCGACGCTAGACGGCTTGGTAAAGATGAAATTGCCACCGGGAGTAACGTCTGGAAAGCGGTTGCGCCTGGCTAACAAGGGCTATCCGACAGGAAATGGCGATCGGGGCGATCAATTGGTAGAAATTCAGGTGTTAATTCCCAAAGAAATTAGCGAGGAGGAACGGGAATTATACGAAAAGTTGCGGCAGGTTGAGACTTTTAAACCCCGTCAAGATTTGTCGGTATAAATTTTTAGGGTGCGCGATTCACACTGAAGACCTTGTTGGTATAATGTAATAGGGTGAGCCTCCCGCACCTGAAGCCTTAACTATTACAAATTTACCCATTACCTATATGTTCACATTCATCAATCCTAAGACTGATTTTGCCTTCAAAAAAATCTTCGGTTCTGAAAATAGCAAAGACATTCTCATTAGTTTTTTGAATGCCTTGCTGTATGACAATCAGCCCACCATCGAAAGTTTAGAAATCGTCGATCCTTATTCATTACCGCTAATTCGAGGTCTTAAGGATACTTACTTAGATATTAGAGCCAACTTAAATGACGGCACAACTGTCATTATCGAGATGCAGGTTTTGAACGTAGAGGCTTTTGAAAAGCGAATTTTGTACAATGCAGCTAAAGCTTATTCCACCCAATTAGAAACAGCCGATCGATATGTAATGTTAAATCCAGTGATTGCCTTGACAATCACTGATTTTGAGATGTTTGAGGATTTTGACAAAGTAACTTCGCGGTTTGTTCTGAAAGAAAGAGAGTTTTTAAGTGATTATCCTATTTACGATATCGAATTAGTTTTTGTTGAATTACCCAAGTTTAAAAAAAGTCTGGAGGAGTTAGAAACTTTGACCGACAAATGGCTTTATTTTCTCAAAACTGCCAGAGACTTAAACACAGTACCTGAAACAATGGAAGTTGTACCAGAAATCAATAAAGCATTTGCAATAGCAAGTAGAGCTAATTTGAATCGTGACGAGTTAAGTGACTTGCTAAAACAGGAGATTTATATCCAAGATCGGCGGGGTGCAATCTCTAAAGCAGTGCGAATAGGAACAGAAAAAGGCAGAGAAGAAGGCAGAGAAGAAGGAATCAAAACAGGACAAATAGCACTGATTATTCGTCTATTGGAACGTCGTGTAGGTGCTGTTACTCCCGAAGTTCAAACTCAAATCGGGGAATTGTCGATCGCACTTTTGGAAAATCTAGCAGATGCCTTGTTAAATTTTAACGACATATCAGATTTAACAGCTTGGCTGCAAACACAAGATTTACCCGCCGAATAGCCGTTAGCGGAGCCCTCGAAGAGGATCGCACTTTCAGCAATCCCGGATCGCATAAGTACAATTACTGTTGTGATTCTTCCTGAACTAGCAGAGAATTAATACTAAGGTAATTTTCCCACAATCAGGAGCAGTCTGCCGCCATGACTCAAATGCCCCCTCAATGCAACAATCTGCAAGAGCAAGTTGACTCCTTACTGCAACTGCTGCGTCAGGAATCCTCTTTGCGACAACAAGATATCACGGCGGTACAAGCTTCTCTGAAAAAGGCCATTGGTAACAAGTTAGAACGGAGTAGATTTTGTCAATACCCCTTTATGTAGAAATATAATTGAATAATAATGATAATCAAACAAGGGGTAAGGGTGGGAGAGTCCGCCGTCGGCGGACTCTCCCACCGGCAGCGATTATCATTATTAATAAGTTGTTCGCCTACTCTAGTCGCGGGCGATCGATCATAGTTGCGGGCGATCGATCATAGTTGCGTGCGATCAATAATAGTTGCGGGCGTTGGTATTATCAAATGATAGAATTGACAAATAATTGAGCGATTGTGTAGGTCAGCAAATATGGCCAAGAATCAAAAAACTAACCGTGACCACGCTAAAAAAACTCACAGGCCAATGATGGAAGAAGAGGTAATCGCCTCGCAACTATCTGCATTATTAACACCAGCCATCACCTCACAAGAAAATTACTACCGTCAACTGGGTTTACGAGGGAGAATTCTCAACTTACCGTTGATGGTAGCAGCAGTATTAACCTTGCTGTGGCGAGACGTAGCTGGAGTGACAGAACTCACAAGAATGCTGGCAAGAGAAGGTTTTTTGTGGTGCCGACCCACGACAGTCACTCAACAAGCAATGTCGAGCGAGATTTTTAAGTTTTCCTGCCACTTTATTTGAAGGAGTTTTCAAAAATTTATTACCAAGTTTAAGAAGTGCTTGGTACAAGAGAAACCAACGACCTCTACCAGAAAGCATTCAATTTGCCTTGAGCAAATTTTCGAGAATTTGGATAATAGATAGCTCAACGCTCGAAGCATTGTTTTGCAAGCTCAAAAGCTTAGAAGATATACCAAAAGGGCAGTTGGCAGGGAAAATGGCAACAGTCATAGATTTAATGACTAGGCTTCCTGTCGAAATTTGGTTTTGGGAAAATCCCAGAGCTTAGTCATGTTAAGCTTGCAGAAAAAATCAGACAATTAGTGCCAGCAAATACCTTACTATTACTGGATAGAGGATTTTATCATTTTAACTTTTGGCGGCAGCTAATTGAACAAGACATCCACTTAGTAACTCGATTGAAAAAAGGAGCATCAATTAAATTAGAACAAGTATTTACCAATAGTTACGACCTGCGAGATAGTCGGATTCGTCTGGGGTCAGGAACTGCAAAAACTCCATTTATCACCTTACGTCTGATTGAAGTTCGTTCAGACAAGGTTTGGCATTCCTATTTGACAAGCGTACTAGATCCTCATGTATTACCTCCCTACGTCGTCGCAGATTTATATCGTAGGCGCTGGAGAATTGAAGATGCTTTT
>NZ_JAUBPT010000371.1:0-1011 GCF_036700905.1 Microcoleus sp. S13_C3
GCTGTGACTAAGTATCTTCAGCTTATACCCTGAAAGTTTTTTTTACCTCATCCCCCCCTTTTCAAACATCCTCTAAGACTTGTTTTGCCAAGGCTTCTCCGCAACATTGCTCTAAACTTCACAAAAATTACCCTGAAATACCGAAAACCACTTTTTCACTTCCGCTTGTAGCAAGGGGGATAGGTGGCTAGCAGATTACTTTGGGCTAAAGGGGGAGTCTAGAGTTATATGGATTCTCACGGAAAATATACTTTAGGAGAATCTCAAAAATATTGCGAATAAATAACAGATAATCCCTTACCATCCTCGTTCAATTTTTTTATTTTTTCCGACATGAATTTATACAGTGCTAACTCACTCAAAGTCGAACTCAACCAGAGAGGCTGCCGCCTGACTCCCCAGCGAGAAACTATTTTGAGTGTATTTCAAAATCTACCGCAAGGCAATCATTTAAGTGCGGAAGAATTATATAGGACTTTGCAAAATAAAGGAGAACGAATAGGCTTGTCTACTGTCTACCGAACGCTGCATTTATTAGCAAGGATAGGAATTTTGCGTGAACTAGAATTAGCAGAAGGACACAAACATTACGAACTGAATTTTCCCGAATTGCACCACCACCATCTGGTTTGCATTCAGTGTCACAAAACCTTTGAATTTAGCGAGGAATCAATTTTAAAAATTGGCAAAAAGCAAGTTGAAAAAGCTGGGGTAGAACTGCTAGACTGTCAGTTAACTGTGCGTGCGGTTTGTTTGGAAGCGCTACGGGAGGGATGGCCTTCTTTGGTACCCAGCAATTGGTTGTGTCCCAGATATCATTCAGAAATTGATGAGGAAATTAGTTGAGTTGAATGAAATATACTTGGGTAATTGGTAATTGGTGGTAATTGGTAATTTGTGCTTTTTTATTCGTTATGAGCTGTTAGTTATAGCCTTCTCAGAAAGATGAGGTACTCATGGGCATAGGGCATAGGGCATAGGGCATAGGGCATAGGGCATAGGGCATAGGGC
>NZ_JAUBPT010000093.1:0-32390 GCF_036700905.1 Microcoleus sp. S13_C3
GTAGCTTTATTCCTGAACCTTGGCCAAGCCGTTCTCACTTTTCTACGGCTTAAATTTTAAAAACCTACCCCTGAAAGGAGAGGGGGAGAGGGGGAGAGCGGAAGAGGGGGAGAGGGGGAGAGGGGGAGAGCGGAAGATGAGGAGATGAGGAGAGGGAGGGGGATAGGCCGAGAGCGGAAGAGCGGGAGAGCGGGAGATGAGGAGATTGGGAAAATTTCTATTTCTCTGTTCTCCCTTCTTCCTTCTCCCTTCTTCCGACGGACATCCGACTGACATCCGTTACATCCGTTACATCCGTTACATCCGTTACATCCGTTACACAATCCGTTGCCGAACCTTCTTCCTAACTAATTCGAGGGCCTGCCATCCTGCGGTGGAGTGGCGATTCCGGGTCTGATATTGGGAGCAGCGGGTGCAGGCGAAACAGGAGGAATGCCCTGATTTGCCCCAGAGTTGCTAGGCTGCCCAGGAGCCGGGAGAGGGGATTGAAACTGATTGGGATTGAACTGCAGCTGCCCAGGAGTGGGGAGAGGAGATTGAAACTGATTGGGGTTGAACTGTTGCTGCCCCGGAGGCACAGGAGACGGCAGAGGTTGACCGGAATTGCCGATCGCAGGTGCTGCAGGAATGCCAGAATTGGGAAGCGAGGTATTGGGCAATGGGGAAGGGGCCGAACTAGGAAGAGTTGCCAGGGCCACTCTATCGCCCCCTACCTCTCTCAATTTGTCTAAAACCTCGACAACTTTGGCATATCTAGCATTTTGAGGAGCGTACAGTACCATCAACCCCGCAGGATTTCTGCTTTGGAAACTCTTTAAAACTCGATCGAGCTGTTGGTAATTAACAGGCAATTGGTCGATATAAGTTTGCCCGAAATCGTCAATGCTGACAATCAGCATCTCTCGCATCTGCGTTTGTCCAGTCTTCGCTTTAGGTAAATCGACATTAATTGCTTGCTGGCGAGTCAGTTGCAAAGCGGCGAGCAGAAAAAACGTCAGGATGCAAAATATTACGTCAATTAAAGGCACCAGTTCTATCCGAGCCTCTTCAGCAGGAGTATCTAAGTGAATCTTCATCCGTTCTCCTTGGTTCTAATTATTAGAAGGTGAATCTTCAGCCGGATCGGAACCTTTCAATTTCGGCTCCCGATTCCGTTCTCCCGCTTCTTGAGAATTGAGAGAACGCCTGTTCAAACCATCTGCGCCAAAAGAAGAATTGCTGTATTCTGCACCGGGTGTTCGACCCTTAGCATTAGCTGCCGGCCAGTATTGCCTGTAAAGCAATTCCATTTCATTTCCAGCTTTGCGAAATATTTTTGCCTGGTTGAACAAAAAAGCTTGAAATATGCGATAAAACGCCAAGGTAAAAATTGCTACTACCATCCCTGAAGCAGTCGTGATCAGCGCCTCGCTAATTCCCAAAGTTACGCCAGTTGTTGCCGCCGTGCCGATGTCGCCCAGACGGATGGAACTGAGCGAGTTAATCAAGCCCAAAACTGTTCCCAGCAAGCCCAGCAACGGGGCTAGAGCGATCGTAGCTTCTAAGATTTTGTCACCGCGGCGCATCGAAGCCAACTCTTCATCCGCTGCAGCTTCAAGTGCGAGTCGAAACAAATCTGGTTCGGGATTGTAGAGCCGCAGGGGTGCAGAAAGAAATCGCCCGATCGGCTGTCGGTTAGCTTGTCTGGCAATCTCGTTAGCCGCCCCCCAATCGCTGCGAGCCGCTTCCAGAATGCGGTTAACTATCTGCTTTTCTTTGCTCAGGAGGCTCGCCCAAAACCACAAGCGCTCGATAATTGTACTCAAAGATAAAATCGATAACAGCAACAGGGGCCACATGGCGGGGCCGCCTTTTTGAAACAGTTCTTGAATATTCACAATATTTTTGCTCCTGCAGTACCCGCTAACTTTTGCTTCTGTTCTACTTTTTTTAACAAATCTAAGGCCATTTAATTTTAGCTATTAATGTACTCAGGACTTACGCACTCGCGACTAAAGAAAGCCGATTTTGGGAAATGGGCATCGGGGTACAACGAAGTATTTTCGTCGAGCAAACCCGGTTTCCGGGTAAGTCTTGGTACTGTTTTCTAGTGCCGGCGCGCGATGGGCGGCGACTTCCTCACAACTCGTCTAAATCTTGACACATATCTTGCAGCGATTGGTGTTGAAGGCGGCGGGAAGAGCGGCGATATTTTTTAGTTTGCAGCTTCGGTTCGTAATGCTGCGTACCATCCGACTTGGTTTGCTGCTTCAAACTCGATTCGGCGCTACTAGAGTTTTGCTCTTGTTGCTGGCGGACGATCGCCTCTTCGAGAAACTGCAAGTAATACTCATAGCGCTCCCAACCGCCCCGCACGACACAGTTAGGCTCGTCTCGGTGCGAACAATCACTAAATTGGCAGCTACCCACAGCCAGCCTCTGGCGCGCTTCTGGGAAATATTGAGCTAACTCTGAGGGATCGCATTCGAGAGCCGGCTGATTAAAGCCCGGAGTATCGGCCAAAAGTCCGCCGCCGGGGAGTTCAAATAGTTCGACGTGGCGAGTCGTGTGGCGCCCGCGGCCGAGTTTGCCGGAAACAGCGTTCACTCGCAGATTCAGGGCCGGGATCAGTTGGTTGATTAAGCTGGACTTGCCAACCCCAGAAGGGCCACAAATTACCGTTATTTTCCCTTGCAGGTGGTCTAGAAGCAAGTTCGGCAACGGGCTATGTACGGGGTTTAACGGATGTAACGCCTTGACCGAATTTGGAATTTGAGGGTTATCCTCAGAACTCAGCAGAGATGGCTCTCTTTTCTCCACTAAGTCATTGAAATGCGGTTCCGAGGCAAAAATTTCATTTTGACCATTAGCGGGAGCTTCCTGAACTCCTGCACCGCTGCGGACGCTAATAAACATGGGTTCGTAGCCCCAGCCTGAAAGCCGATCGCGCCACTGTTCCAACTCATCGGGCGTCACCAAATCGCATTTGTTGAGGCACAAACTCACCTCTAAACCTGTAGATTCGGCCTTAACTAAAAACCGAGTTAATGACGCGGGATCTAAGTCTGGTTCAGCAAGGGCAAAAACAAGGAGAATGCGATCGGCATTAGCTACAGGCGGGCGGTTGAGTTCTGTTTGGCGCGGGAAGACTTCAGAAATTGCTCCCCGGCGGTCAGTCCAGTCCGGTTCGTCTACCACCACGCGATCGCCCACCATCACCTGTTGACCAATTTTTTTGAGTCGAGTGCGACGAGTGCACAGGAGAATCGGAGAATCTGCAAGGGGGGCATTTTCCCCGTCAATGGAGACTTCGGGATCTAACCTCACTTGGTAGAAGTTAGCCTGAACAGCAATTACAGTACCCACGATCGAGGGTGAATTCAGGCTCATCCTGCTTCCTTGTCTTCTGGGCGCTGCACTTTCATTGAAAAATAGCCCGACTCCGGCTCATCCGCGACAAATTCCGTTTCCAGAATCTGGTACCCTTCCATTTTGAGACTATCAGGTACTTGTTCGATCGGCTCCCCAGCATCCAGCCACACTTCCAAAACTGCTCCCGGTGCCATTTGCTCCAAACGCAGTTTAGTGCGGACAAAATTCAGAGGACACGGAGTACCACGCAGATCGATTTTGGCATCTGGGGATTTGGGATTTTCAATTTTCGATGTTGAATTCATAATACTTTTTGCAATCTCAAATCCTGAAAGCCTTAGTTTTTTAAACAAGTTGCCTGGAAAAGGGAGAATCTCAAATTTTGTGTCCAATTGGACACAGACTATTATTCTTTCTCCAAAAAAGTGAGCGCAATTGCGCTCACTTTTTTGAGCGCTGCTGAAACCGAATGCCCAGGAAGCGTCCCACCTGCCATTTTTGTGGGCAATTGCGCCCAAAATTTTGACGGCTGTTGAAACAAATTGCCGGGGAATCCTGAAACAGGAAAATTTGACACCAATTGGTGTCAAAAATTGCTTATTTCTGAAACAAATTGCCCAGAAATCCTTCCAAGCCGCCTTTACCGGTACGATCGCCCTTCAGCTTAGCAAGCTGCATCAGCAATTCCCGTTCCTCAGCCGTCACCTTAGTCGGAATGTCAATAGACACCGTAATCAAATGATCGCCGCGACTGACTGGATTTCCCAACCGAGGCACCCCTTTTTTCTCAAGAGTCAGAACAGTATTCGCCTGAGTTCCGCTAGGAATCAACAATTCCGTCGGCCCGTCTACGGTTTCCACTTCCAACCGGCACCCCAAAATTGCTTGCAAATAACTAATTTTAACTTCCGAGTTAACGTTAATGCCGTCGCGCTTAAATAGCGGGTCTTCATTCACCGCCAAGAACACGTAAAGATCTCCGGGCGGGCCGCCCAGTTTGCCGGCATCCCCTTCATTGGAAACGCGCAAGCGAGTACCGTTGTCAACCCCAGCCGGAATTGTGATTTTCAGCTTTTTCATCACTTCTTTCTGGCCCCGGCCCCCGCAAGTTTCGCACTTATCCTCAATCACTTGCCCGGTGCCGTTGCAAGTGGGGCAAACTGAAACTTGAGTAAAGCTGCCGAAAGGAGTGCGGGTAGCGCGTCGGACTTGACCGCTGCCGGTACAAGTCGAGCAAGTTTGGGGTCGGGTTCCCGGTTTTGCGCCAGTCCCGGTGCAAGTTTCGCAGGTTTCTAGATGCTTGATGCGGAGTTCTTTTTCCCCACCAAACACTGCTTCGCGAAAGTCCAGTCGCAAATCGAGGCGCAAATCGTCTCCGCGCACCGGCCCGCTGCGCCTGCGACCTTGCTGTTGTTGGCCGACGCCTCCCTGAAAGCCCTGAAAGAAGCTTTCAAAAATATCGGCAAAGCTGTCACCAAAGTCTTGGAAACCAGGTGCGCCTGCACCGCTGACGCCTGCTTCGCCGAAACGGTCGAAACGGGCGCGGGTTTCTGGTTCTGAGAGTACCTCGTAGGCGCGGTTAATTTCTTTAAACCGCTCCTCGGCACCGGATTCTTTGTTGACATCTGGATGGTACTTGCGAGCTAGGCGGCGGTAAGCACGCTTAATTTCTTCTTTGTCTGCGCTGCGAGAAACGCCTAATATTTCATAGTAATCACCGGCCATAGAGCTGCTTGCCTGGAGGTAAATAACAAAAAGTGTACGAAAAAAAAACGGGCGACCTTTCCTGAAATTACAGATTAAAAATCAAAAATTCTCAGTGTTAATTTTTAACTTTTAATTTTTAGCTTTTCTGTTTTAAAGGAAAGGATTCATATCATCAACTTCTGGTTCGGGAACCTTCTGTTTTTGTTTTGACTGTGGATTTGACTGTGGACTTGACTGTGGATTTGACTGTGGATTTGACTGTCGTTTTGACTGTCGCTCCGGCTTGGATTCCGGCTTGGATTCCGGCTTTGGTGCCGGCTTTGGTTCCGGCTTTGGTTCCGGCTTTGGTGCCGGCGGAGCTTGGGGCGCCACCTGCAGCTCTTCTTTCAGCAAAATGCTGTCGTCGTCCGCTTTAACCTCTTCTGGTTCTGATGATTCTACTTCTGACATCATCTCGCTTTCAACAACAGCTCCTGACGGGGCTACCCCGCTGCGGGCTTGGTCGTAGACTGCTGTCCCCAGCGAGTATAGCAGTTGCTTGAAAGATTCGATTGCGGGGGTGAGTTCCTCGATTGTAATGTCGGGGTTAGTCATCGCTGCCCGCAAGGCTGCTGCGGCTGTTTCCGCTTCGGCCTTGAGCTCGTCACTCAGCAGTTGCGCGTTGGTTTTTAAAGTTACACCACAATTATAGACGAGGGAGTCAGCTTGATTTTTGAGTTCGACGAGTAGAGCGCGCTTGATGTCCTCGTCGGCGTAAAGTTCGGCTTCTTGTCGCATCCGCTCGACTTCGGTTTCGCTCAATCCCCCTGTATTGGAAATTTGGATGCTTTGTTCTTTTCCGGTTCCCTTGTCTTCAGCAGCCACTTTGAGAATCCCGTTGGCATCGATTTCAAAGGTAACTTCGATTTGAGGTACGCCGCGGGGAGCTGGGGGAATGCCTTTGAGCAGGAATTTGCCGAGACTTTTATTGTCTTTAACCAATGCCCGCTCGCCTTGGAGCACGTGAATTTCTACCGAGGTTTGCCCGTCTGCCGCCGTGCTGTACATTTGCGATCGGCTGGTGGGAATAGTTGTATTGCGCTCGATTACTTTGGTGAACACTCCGCCCAAGGTTTCGAGTCCCAGGGAGAGCGGCGTCACATCGAGCAGCAACAAGTCTTTGACTTCACCACCCAGCACCCCGGCTTGAATTGCCGCGCCTACCGCTACAGCTTCGTCGGGATTGACGGATTTATCGGGAGAAACGCCCCCAAAATACTTGCTAATTGCCTTTTGAACTGCCGGAATCCGGGTTGAGCCTCCCACTAAAATAATCCTGTCTATGTCTTTGGGGGTCAAACTTGCGTCTTTGAGGGCTTGAGTCACCGGATCGATCGTCGCTTGCACCAAATGAGCCACCAGTTTTTCAAACTGAGCTTTGGAGAGTTCCATTTCCAAATGCTTCGGCCCTTTCTCGTCAGAAGAGATGAAGGGCAAATTGATTGAGGTGGATTCCCGGTTGGAGAGTTCGATTTTCGCTTTTTCCGCAGCTTCTCGGAGGCGCTGCAAGGCCATTTTGTCTTGTGAGAGGTCACTGCCTTCTTGAGTGCGGAAAGCTTCTACCAGCCACTGGACTATGCAGTCGTCAAAGTCATCTCCTCCGAGATGGTTGTTACCGGAGGTAGCGTTGACTTCAAAAATTCCGTCTCCCAGTTGCAGGATCGAAACGTCGAAAGTACCGCCGCCTAGGTCAAAGACCAAGATTTTCTGTTCTATATTTTGCTTGTCCAGCCCGTAGGAAAGGGCTGCCGCTGTCGGTTCGTTGACGATCCGCAGGACTTCTAGGCCGGCGATCGTACCGGCGTCTTTAGTAGCTTGCCGTTGGGCGTCTGTGAAGTAGGCTGGCACTGTAATCACGGCTTGGGTAACAGTTTGTCCCAAATAAGCTTCAGCATCTTGCTTGAGCTTTTGGAGTACCATTGCCGAGATTTCTTGGGGAGTGTGAACCTTGTTCCGAATTTGGACGTTAACGGTATCGTCTTTGCCTTTTATGCAGGTATAGGGAGTCCGCGCTCGTTCTTCTTCCGTGTCGTCCCACCGCCGTCCGATAAATCGTTTGATACTGTAGACAGTATTTACAGCATTAGTTACAGCTTGCCGCTTGGCTAGTTGACCTACTAAGCGATCGCCCGCCTTGCCGAATCCTACTATACTCGGAGTTGTGCGGCCGCCCTCGGAATTGGCGATCACGACCGGTTTACCGCCCTCTAACACAGCTACGCAACTGTTAGTTGTGCCTAAGTCAATTCCAATAATTTTTCCCATAGCGCCTCATAAAACTTTGTGGGATGTTGGAAACCTCCAACTACAGGTTGGGGGATGAAAAACGACTCAGCTTGTTCAAACAAGCATCACCCGACCCGATTTGTAGGAAATAAATTTGATGTCAATCAGGCAATATCAAAGAGGGGTAAAAACATTTTTCAGAATTTTTCGAGAAAGCGCTGACCTGCTTTTAGTCATCTTTAATTAAGAAGTTGGTGAGTCTGCCACCTGGGAACCCCCGAACTCTATTCGGGGGTCAGTGACTTTGAGGAATGCAGTAGCTTGTATCCCGATTAACCTTCCGAACTATCGGGATTTTCATCTGAGGCTACCACAGATAGCCCAGCCGCTGCAACTTTCACTTTGGCGTGCCGCAAGACGCGATCGCCCAGAATGTAGCCGCGTTCTAGTTCTTGGATAATTGTTCCTTCCTCGTGTTCGTCAGTTGGCTCGCTCAGCAGAGCTTCGTGGAGGTTGGGGTCAAACTGTTCACCTTCGGGGCGCATCGGAGAAACCCCGATTTGCTTGAGGCCGTCTACCATTTGCTTGTAAACGCTTTGGTAGCTTTTGTGAATGTTCATTTCGCCATCGGTTTGCGGCTTGATGTGCGATCGAGCGCGCTCGAAATTGTCAATTACCGGCAACAGGGGTTTAATCGTGATACACCTTGCCTGTAAATCTAGCTCTTCTTTTTCCTTTTGGGTACGCCTGCGGAAGTTTTCAAAATCTGCTGCTAGGCGGAGATTTTGATTTTTCAGTTCTTCTAGTTGAGCGGATGCGGCTTGCAACTGAGTTTTTAAAGCCTCTTTTTCATCGTTGGCCTGGGCCAGTTCCTTCTTCCAAGGCTCCACCGCGTCTGCAGTCGGACTGTTGGTTGAACTGCCGGTGACGGTAGGCCCCGATGCGTTTGCTGGGGTGCGATCGCCCTGAGCACTTTGATAAGCTCGAGCAAGTTCGAGCTCCCAATCCGCCGATTCGTTCGAGTTTCCTGATGCCGCCGGATTTTCGCTTGCCATTGGCGAACCCTCTGGGGTGGTTTCCCCAGTTGAGTTAGGATCTTGATCTTGCTGTTTTTCCTCGTCAATCATAAAAGCTGCGCGACAGAACCCTATCAATTCTAGCAGATACAGTTAACCCGGTAAATCTAGAGAACTCGAATTTACTGTGTATGGCACAATGTGAAAAGAGGAAGTCTCGCCAGTTCTGGAGACATTGCTCAAAGCTTTCCATAAAATATTCCAAGGCCCGTTTAGATATTTACGTATAATATGGCAGCAAGGGGGCAAACCCAACGTTTGTTGGTTCCTGATTTTTAATTAACGCGATCGCATTTACCCAAATAATTGGGTTTAAAGCCCCTTCTTCAGTGGCCGACTTTAATTTCGACTATAAAGTGTAAAAAGTTATAAAGTAAACACATTTTATAGACATAGTGTTTTATAGGTGTGATAGAATACTTGTATGATCGTATTAGAGTTTAAGTTGAAAGGCAAAACGCAGCAATACCGAGTCATCGACGAAATGATTCGGACAGCTCAATTTGTCAGAAATAAAACTCTTAGATACTGGATAGAAAATCAAGGAGTTAAGCTGATAGACCTATACAAACAGTGTGCCATCATGGCCAAAGAGTTTGAATGGGCCGGCAAACTTAACTCGATGGCTCGTCAAGCTTCTGCTGAACGTGCCATTTTTGCAATCCAACGTTTTTTCGCGAATTGTAAAGCCAAAAAACCAGGGAAAAAAGGATACCCGCAGTTCAAGAAACATACTCGTTCCGTAGAATACGTGACATCAGGTTGGCAGCTTTCTTCCAACAAGAAATGCTTAACATTTACGGACGGTTTTGCTGCTGGAATTTTCAAGTTAGTTGGCAGTCGGGATTTGCATTTTTATGCACCCAGCGAGATTAAGCGAGTTAGGGTGATTCGGCGTGCCGACGGTTACTACGCTCAGTTTTGTATCGATGTGGAACGAAAAGGGGAATCTATTTCCACTGGTAAAGCTATTGGCATAGATTTGGGATTAAACCATTTCTATACCGACAGTGATGGTGAAACAGTTCCCAACCCTCGCTATCTGGGCAAAAGCGCAAAAGCTTTAAAACGATTGCAGAAACGAGTTTCTCGAAAGAAGAAGGGTTCTAGCAATCGTAACAAAGCGATTAACAAGTTAGAAAGAAAACACCTGAAGGTCAGCAGGCAGCGCAAAGACTTCGCCGTTAAGACGACGCCCGGCGCGGTGAAATCTAGCGATTTTGTGTTCTACGAAGACCTTCAGGTGAAGAATATGCTTAAGAACCACAAGCTTGCCAAATCAATTAGCGATGCAGCGTGGACTCAATTTGCTCAATGGTTGCAATATTTTGGGAAAATATACGGTAAAACAGTAATTGCTGTCGCCCCTCAATACACTTCCCAACATTGTTCAGCCTGTGGCAATATAGTCAAAAAATCGCTATCAACTAGAACCCATATTTGTTGTTGTGGCGGGGTATTAGATCGGGATCACAACGCCGCGATTAACATTTTGGAAAAAGGATTGAAGCAAGCAGGAATCAGTTTAAATACGGTGGGGCACGCCGAAATTAACGCTTGGGGACAGAACGATCTCTACTTAGTGGTGGTAACATCAACGAGCAAATCGACTGACTGAGCCAAGAATCCTCGCGCCTTCAGGCGCCCGGAGTGTCAAACTGGAGAGATAGGGATTGAGCAAGAAAATGATAGCTGATCCATAAGCAAAGAATACGGGGGTTAAAACCCCGCGTTGGTTTTCCTCTCAGCACTCTGTGTGACTGAGTTTCCCACCTATTGAGTGTTTTTTATGACTAGCACATCCCCGCCGCGCTCCACATCCATAGTTTCTGTGAGCCAATTTCCTCCGGCTCTCACCAAGATGATTCTGTCGGGTTACGTCAACGGCGAGCAAGTGAAGCAAGCTCAAATTGAAAGCCAGAAGTCGGGTAAGCGGTTGACTGAGGTATTAGAAGCACTTACCGGGCAGCCGTTGCCTCCAGAATTGCTGCGACTTTACAAGAAGCAGCAGATGTTTGAACGGAAGATAGTCTACGGCGTTGAAGCATTTGACCCGGAGATGAGCGAAATGTCTAACGAGCAACTCGGAGTTATGCTCGAGGCGTTGAAGATTTCGATCGACATTTGTCACCAAGGTCGGTTTTTACCCGTAGCGAAGACTGAAACTGAGCCGGCGGCGGTTTTAGTGGCAATGGTAGATCCCGACAACCTCAACGCCATAGAAGATTTGCGGCGGATTTTACAGCCTCACGGCTTGGCTTTGCAGCGACGGGTGATTACGCCAGACGACTATCAGGACATAACTTCGGCCTATCAAGACGAGCAAGTTAAGGTAGCAGCCAAAATAGCAGCAGCCGAAAAGCAGAGAAAGATGGATTTAGGGGAGGGAGATTTTGGCGAACTCTCCCTAGAAGAGGAGACTGCCGACCAAGAAGACCTCGCTAACACTTTGGACGATGCTGAGGCTGCTCCCGTAATTAAGGCCGTCAATATCATTTTGGCTAAAGCTTTGTCGGAAAAGGTGTCTGACATCCACGTAGAACCTCAAGAAGAGTTCATGCGGATTCGGATGCGGAAAGACGGGGTGCTGCAAGAGTATTTCCGGTTTCCCAAACAGGTAGTCGCATCGATTACCGCTCGTTTCAAGATTATTGCCAACCTGGATATTGCCGAACGCCGACAAGCTCAAGACGGGCGCATCCGCCGGGTGTTTGAGGGACGCACGGTGGATTTCCGGGTGAACTGCTTGCCTTCCCGGTACGGCGAAAAAATCGTGCTGCGGATTTTGGACAGTTCCAGCACTCAGTTGGGGTTGGGTTTGTTAATCTCCGACGAAGAAACTCTGGCTTTAGTGCGAGAAAGTGCTAGCCGTCCGTTCGGACTGATTTTGGTGACGGGGCCGACGGGTTCGGGCAAATCAACTACTCTCTACTCGATTCTGTCGGAACGGAACGATCCGGGGGTTAATATCAGTACGGCGGAAGACCCGATCGAATATGCTTTGCCAGGAATTACCCAATGTCAAGTAATTCGGGAAAAAGACTTGACTTTTTCCAACATTCTGCGGGCCTTTTTGCGGCAAGACCCTGACGTGATGCTGGTGGGGGAAACGCGGGACAAGGAAACGGCAAAAACGGCTCTGGAAGCTGCTTTGACCGGACACTTGGTGCTGACGACGCTGCACACGAACGACGCGGCTGGGTCGATCGCGCGTTTGGCAGAAATGGGCGTAGAACCGTTCATGGTTTCGGCCGCTCTGTTGGGCGTGTTGGCTCAGCGTCTGATGCGGCGCGTTTGCGACAAATGCTGCATTCCTTACCAGCCTACTGCCGCAGAACTCGGCAAGTACGGTTTGTCGCCTTCTCAAGAAATCGATCTAACTGTTTACAAAGCCAACACCATACCGGTGGAGGAAAGGAAGGAACTGGCAGAACGCGAGCAACTTTGTCGGAAGTGCGGCGGCATAGGCTACAAAGGACGGGTAGGGGTTTACGAGTTCCTGAAAAATACTGAGCGGCTTCAAACTCTGATCACTCAAGGAGCTCCCACAGAGCAAATTAAGGAAGCTGCAGTAGAAGAAGGGATGAAAACGCTGTTGGCTTACAGCTTGCAATTGGTGCGGGAAGGCGCGACTACTTTTGAAGAAGTCGAGCGGGTGACGTTTACAGACTCTGGCCTGGAGGCTGAAATGAAAGCAAAAAGCAAGCAGGGACTTACCTGCAAGACTTGTCAGGCGCAATTGAAGCCGGAGATGCTGGATTGTCCGTACTGCTTGACGCCACGCTTTTTGGATTGATTCAACAGTTAACTGTTGACTGTTAACTGAGCTAGATTGGTCAATAACTATCAATTCGATCGAGGAGAGGTATCTATGGGTCTGATGATTGAAGACGTACTGGAGTCCCTGGTAGAGCAAGGGGGTTCGGACATACATATCCAAGCGGGCGCGCCTATATTCTTCCGAGTCAGCGGGAAACTAACTCCTCAGACTCAATACGGCGACATTCTGTCTGCTGAGGAAGTGCAGATCCTGATTTTCCAAATGCTCAACAATATGCAGCGCAAGCAGTTGGAAATGGAGTGGGAACTCGACTGCGCTTACGGCGTTCGGGGATTGGCTCGGTTCCGCGTCAATGTCTACCGCGAGCGGGGTGCTTGGGCTGCTTGTATGCGGGCTCTGGCTTCTAAGATTCCTAACGCCGATGCTTTAGGCGTGCCGCAGATTTTGCGGGATCTGACGGAAAGACCCAGGGGTATGCTGTTGGTGACGGGACAAACGGGTTCCGGGAAAACTACTACGATGGCGGCTTTGTTGGATCTGGTCAACCGGACGCGGGCGGAACACATTCTAACAGTTGAAGATCCGATCGAATATGTGTTTCCTAATATCAAGAGTTTGTTTCACCAGCGCCAAAAGGGTGAAGATACAAAGAGCTTTGCTAATGCGCTGAAAGCTGCTTTGCGCGAAGATCCTGATGTAATTCTCGTGGGGGAAATGCGGGACTTGGAAACGATCGGTCTGGCAATTTCGGCGGCTGAAACGGGTCACATGGTGATGGGAACGCTGCACACTAATTCGGCGGCTGCAACGATCGATCGGATTTTGGACGTGTTCCCGCCCATTCAACAACCCCAAGTTCGCGCCCAGGTGTCTAACTCTTTGGTGGGAATTTGCAGCCAAAATTTGGTAATAAAAGTTGGGGGCGGCCGCTGCTGCGCTATGGAAATCATGGTAAATACTCCAGCTATGGCTAACTTGATCCGGGAGGGCAAAACTCCGATGATTTACTCTCAAATCCAAATGGGGGCAAAATTGGGGATGAGGACGATGGAAATGGCCCTCGCTGAACTTTACAAGAGCGGTAAAGTCACTTGGGAATCGGCAATGGCCAAGGCTTCTAAGGCTGACGAACTCGAACGCTTGATCGGCCCGGCACCTGTGGGTACCCCCCCGGTAAAAGCTCATTAATTCCGTCTGCAGTCATTAGTCATTAGTCATTAGTCATTAGTCATTAGTTATTAGTCATTGGTCATTAGTCAGTTGGCCGTTGACCGTTGTTATTAATTATGGGTAACAACTAACAACTAACAACTGACAACTGACAACTAAGTTTTAATAATTTTTCAGAGGTGAGCTGTGGCTACCAATGTTATCCGCGAAAAACCGAAAGGTGGCTTTGATTTCAGTAAGATTCAGGAGCAAATAGAGTATAACCTTACCAGCCTTACTGTTAAGGATATGGCTATTTTTGCTCGTCAGTTTGCGGCTATGTTTAATGCAGGGGTGGCGATCGTTCGATGCCTTTCCGTGCTGCACGAGCAGTGTTCTAATGCTAAGCTGAAGCGAGC
The DNA here is from genome assembly GCF_036700905.1 of Microcoleus sp. S13_C3. Lineage (NCBI taxonomy): Bacteria > Bacillati > Cyanobacteriota > Cyanophyceae > Oscillatoriales > Microcoleaceae > Microcoleus > Microcoleus sp. S13_C3. The sequence goes on from NZ_JAUBPT010000093.1 coordinate 13,749, forward strand.
GCTCAGGAGCATGAATGCTGACGTGCAGGAGGGGATAAACTTGGCAGAGGCGATGGCTAAGTTTCCTGATGTTTTTGACCAACTGTTTATCAGTATGGTGGCGGCGGGAGAAGTCGGGGGGGTGCTAGATGAAACCCTAGACCGTCTGGCGGTGATGATGGAAAAAAATCACAAGACGGAGGCTGAAATTAATTCGGCGATGTCTTATCCGAAAACTGTGTTCTTTATTGCGATCGTGATTTTTTTCGCAATGACCATATTCTTGCTACCAACTTTCGCTAAAATCTTTAAGGATATTGGTGCAGATTTGCCGGCTTTTACGGTGATGATGTTGGGAATTAGTGCATTCTGTACGGCTTGGCCTCCCATTCAACAGGTGACAGTTATTGGGGTAATTATAGCGCTCAAAATTGCCTTCGATATGTACTACAAAACTCCCATAGGTCACCTACAAATTGATAGGATTGCCATGAAATTGCCGGTTTTTGGAGATTTGATTGAAAAATCTGCTGTGGCTCGGTTTTGCGTGATATTTGGGTCACTAACGCGATCGGGCGTGCCGATTCTCAATTCTTTGGAAATTGTGCGAGATGTGGCGGGGAATCAGGCGATATCTAATGCGATCGAATATGCGAGACAGGAAATTCAAAGCGGCGGCATGATCAGTATTGCTTTGCAAGAACAAGCTGTTTTTCCGTCTTTGGCCATTCAAATGATGGCAATTGGCGAGGAGACAGGGGAACTTGACAAGATGCTGATGAAAGTTGGCGCTTTCTACGAAACGGAAGTTGAAGAAGCGGTAAAAGGACTTACCAGTATGCTAGAACCTCTGATGATTGTGGTCGTCGGTGGTATCGTAGGTTCGATTTTGCTGTCGATGTATCTGCCGATGTTCGCAGTGTTCCAGAAGCTGTAAAAAAGAGCTAATTAGTTATTAGTTATTAGTTAGTAGCAATTAACGCCTGACCAATGACTATTTCAATCGTTCCCAGGCTCTGCCTGGGCAGACTTTTGGAGGAGGCACATCCTCGATTAAAAGGAGAAAACAATTTGGAGGCTCTGCCTCCAAATCTTCCTTACCAGGGTCTTCCAATTGGTGAAAAATTACGAAAATGTCACTAAAGTCAAGTAGGATAGGCACACAGATTTAACTGCTGCCTAATGCTGGCTGTACGCTCCTGGGTAAACGCATCTTAATTTGAACCCAAAATATGCTACAGTTAAATCCGAATAAATTTCCCGAATAAATTTCTATGTATAGCGGTTCTCAAAAAAGTGAGGTATGCCCTATGCCCACGGAGGCCTATGCCCTATGCCCACGGAGGCCTATGCCCATGAGTACCTCATCTTTCTGAGAAAGGCTATATATTAAATACCAGTCTTTTAGAATACTTGGCCAATTTGAACGTTTCCAGAATATAAAGAATAACAAAAATACTCAGATATATTACAGGGTAATTGCATCTTAAGTAAGGTATCATGGTAAGGGAAAATTTTTAAACATTTGACAGCATCTTTCAAGCGCAGCTCGTAAACTAAGGAATGAAAATTGAGTGCGATGCTGATAGCGAGCTAAGCACTCATCAGCGGTTCCACCGAGTTGATTTATCTCCATCAGGTGTTCTTGCCTAGGGCGTGTTTTCCAACTATAGCCACAACCGAATGCAGGCGATCGCGATCGTGGCTGTATAATTGGCAGGCAGCTTCTCATATCGAATAGCACTCCGACTCCATTGCTTGAGTCGGTTGATAGCACGTTCAACAATGTTCCGTTAGCGGTAGATTTGACAGCAGCCTTTTTCCATCTGCCTGAGTGAGGGATACCTGCCGGGAGTCCATTCCCAGTTTAACTGCTTGTTGGTCGCCGATCTCGTCTCCACCGCATCCCTGCCTCTGGCTCCTGCATTTTCTGTCATTTATCAAGTACAATTTATACCAAATTAGATGCGATTACCCTACACTAATAACCAATAAATATGGTTCACTTTAACGTTGGTTTTCAACACTTTAACTCCTTCGCTGATATTACGCTATCCCTGGCGAAAACTTTACACCAAATGGGAATTCCTATTTCGGTCGAACCATCAACAATAGCATCTCATCTCAGCCGCCATTCCACAGCAGAAGAAAACGACCTGCTAGCGAAGTGGATGAACACTGCACCCTCAGATTTATTTCAGATCAAATGGTCTCATTATTGGAAACCTTATTTTTTAAAAGAACTCAACGGACATCTCAATTTAGAACTTTTTGCTATCAATTACGAATTCGCCCAAAACCATGATGATTATGATTACTGGATTTATGATGCCGTTAACACTTCATCCCACAAACTAGCCGTCAGCCAATACTCTAAAAACGTTTTAATAAAAGCGGGATGTCCGGCGGCTAACGTATCAGTTATGCCTCTAGGTTTCAATCCTTTAATCTCGCAACTATATTTTCCCAGACCGCAAAAAACCCAAAAAGATGTAAAGTATATTCTGCACATGACCAATTCTTTTGATTTATATAGATTTGGCACGGATCTGGCCATTCAAGCTTTTTATGAAGAGTTTAAAGATGATTCTAACGTAGAGTTAATTATCAAAGATGGTGGCAAAAATCCTGATGTTATAGTGGAACATCTCGTAAATATCGAAAAACAATTCGGCAAGTTAAAGGCAAAAATTCTGATAATCCCTAAATTTTATAATAAAGCAGAACTAGCTGATTTATACTTGTCAGCAGATGCTTTTTTAGCTCCGTTTCGCGGGGAGGGTTTTGCGATTAAAATTTTGGATGCCTTTGCAGCAGGTTTGCCCGTTGCTATGACTATGTACGGGGGCCCGACTGATTACGCCAATGCTGATAACTGCTATCCCATTGCTTACGATCTAATTCCCGTCGGAAAGTGTTACGATACTGAGTATCTAAAAATCCGAAATGCTCCTCATTGGGCAGAGCCAAATGTTCAGTCTGTTCGCGAACAGTTACGAAAAATTGTTGAAGACCCGATGCGTTTTCGGGTAGGTCAAAAAGCTAGAGAGACGGCGGATTTATTTAATTGGGAAGCTGCCGCTCAAAAATTGTTAAGATTAATGCGAAAGTTGTTTTAGGAGCGGAAATTATGGGACTCGAACGCAAAATGTTTAGGGGAATGTTTTCACCGGGGGAAGTGGTACGATTGAAACAGCCTTGTTTTACTCCTGGGCGGTTGTTTGAGCCAGGAAAATATAACGCTGATGAGTTGCCGGATATCGCTTTTGATATGGGTTTGGTAGACCATTTGCCACCCGTCAAAGGCAACAGTTCAGAAAATCTCAATGTTCAGAACCCGCCAGCTCAAAAGCTTGAGGACTAAACTCCCGTTTGCAGTAAGGACTTCAGTCCTAAAAATCCCCATTTGTAGTAAGGACTTTAGTGCTGAAAATTAAAATAAATAATCAAAGACTCAAGTCCTGATTGCAAAAAAGATAAAGCCAATTTAACCATTTTGCTCTATCTGGGCAATTAACTCTTTCAAAACTTGACTAGCTTTATCGTTCTCAATCTGACAAGTTCCGGCATTCTGGTGGCCACCGCCGCCATATCTTAACATTAACTCCCCAATATTAGTTTTAGAAGTTTTGTTAAAGATTGACTTGCCAACTGCGAAAACAGTATTTTGTTGTTTCAGTCCCCAAAGTACGTGAATCGATACATTGCACTCAGGGAACAAAGCGTATATTACAAAACGATTCCCTGCATAAATCACCTCTTCGTTACGCAAATCCAAAACCACTAAATTATTATAAACTTTGGCGCAGCGCTGTATTTGCTCTCTAAATTTTTCTTCTTGCTCGAAGTAGAGGTCTACTCTTTCTTTCACATCAGGAAGCTGCAATATTTCAGCGATGGTATGATATTTGCAGTAATCGATTAACTGCATCATTAACTGATAATTGGAAACGGTAAATTCTTTAAACCTTCCCAACCCCGTTCGGGCGTCCATTATGAAGTTTAACAGCACCCATTCTTGCGGGTGCAGAACCTCTTCTTTGGCAAATTGAGCGGAATCTGATTTGTCAACTGCCACCATCATCGCCTCAGAAATATCAGGAAACTTTGCTTGACCTCCATAATATTTGTACAGTACCCTAGCTGCAGAAGCTGCATAGGGATCGATGATGTGGTTAATTTTGATTTTCTCGTGTCTAAGAGTTTCGCTGAAATGGTGATCGAAAGCTAGATGAACTCCCTCCACATAGGGTAAATTGGTGCTAATATCGTTATTTGTTATTTCGATTTTTCCATCCTGCATATCTTTAGGATGCACGAATTTAATCTCGTCGATCATATCGAGTTCTTTGAGCAAAACGGCACAGACAAGACCGTCAAAATCGCTGCGGGTGACTAATCTGTATTTTTTAGTGAGTGGCATATGCTTCTGTGATACGGAGGAACTGATCACCAGCTAATATAACGTATTACCCGATCGCTTTCCAATATGAACCCAGACCCTTACGCTTGGATAGAGAAGTCCCTGGACACTGTTCGCCGGGCCGATTGGTATCGATCGCCACAATCGATCGAAAGTTCCCCTGGGCCTGTGGTAAAGTTAGCAGGCCACAGGCTGATTAACTTTGCCAGCAACGATTATCTGGGACTTGCCGGCGATGACAGGTTAATCCAAGCTGCTATGGCTGCAACTAAGGAATTTGGTACGGGTGCGACGGGTTCGAGGTTGGTCAGCGGACACCGCGATTTGCACCGACAGCTAGAACAAGCTATTGCTAATTTAAAACAAACTGAAGATGCTTTAGTATTCAGTTCGGGATATTTGGCGAATCTAGGGGCGATCGCATCCGTTGTCGGCAAGCGCGATTTGATATTATCTGACAAGTACAACCATTCGAGCCTGAAAAACGGAGCCACACTCAGCGGTGCAACTGCCCTAGAGTACAGTCACTGCAATCTTGAGGATTTAACGGCCAAGCTAGAGCAAAATCGCGCAAGATACCGCAAGTGTTTAATTATTACCGATAGCGTCTTTAGCATGGATGGGGACTTGTGTCCGCTACCGCAGTTGTTGGCTGTGGCCGAAACCTTTAACTGCATGGTATTAGTAGATGAAGCTCACGCTACAGGAGTTTTCGGTGCTAGCGGTGCCGGTGGTGCAGAACATTTCGGGTGTACGGGAACACCACTGATTCAAGTGGGGACACTCAGCAAAGCTTTGGGAAGTTTAGGTGGTTACGTTGCGGGCTCTGCTGCTTTAATTGATTTTCTGCGTAATCGAGCTGCGAGTTGGATTTATACTACGGCATTGACGCCTGCTGACGCGGCGGCTGCTTTGGAAGCTGTGAGGATTGTACAGCAAGAACCAGAACGCCGAGTTCGGTTGCGACAAAATATCGAAACTTTCAAATATTGCGCGATTACCAATCACCAATTACCAATTAGCAATTGCCTCTCCCCAATTTTCAGTCTTCCGTTAAAAGATGCAGCCTCCGCTTTAACAGTCGGCAGCAAACTCAAGGAGATGGGTATTTTTGCTCCCGCCATTCGGCCTCCGACTGTAAGTGTGAGTCGAATTCGGATTTCGCTGATGGCAACTCACGAGCTCGCACACCTTCAGCAGTTGGTAGAGGCGCTGCTGCAAGTTTTGAGTTTTGAGTAAATGTAGGGTGCGTACCGCGCACCGCTTGACTAAATGTAAATGTTGGGCATCGGGCATCGGGCATCGGGCATCGGGCATCGGGCATCGGGCATCGGCCTAATGACTACTGACTAATGACTAATGACTTCTGATTGTCCAGATATCGCTATTGACTTATGGTCAAGAGTATACAGTATTTTGGTCGATCGGTCAACAACTGTAAATTTTTTGTAAATTTAGATACTTTTTGGAATTTAGCGCTATATTAGAGAAGTAGCAGGTACACCAAATTTTATATAAGGAACGTCCACCATGAACACAAATCGTCAAAACGTAAAAAAAGTAGCAGAAACCCACCGCGCTAACATTCACAAGCAACTGATGCACCGCATAGAGGTAGCGAGATCCAGTGGCAATCAAGATTTGGTTCGGGTGCTTGAAGAGGAAATGAGACAGCTTTAAAAAAGTTGCAACTATAATTTGCCCGTAGTTTGGTTTAGAGGGTTGTGCGAGAAATGCAGAATTCCGGCAACCGCTACCTGTGAAGTTTTGACTCCTCTCTTAGTTGGTAGGAAAAACCCCGGTTTCTTGAAGAAACCGGGGTTTTTTATTGAGAAGGAAGAAGAAAGAAGGAAGAGGGAACAATCCTGGACGCCCAAACTTTATCTGTAGAGTGCGCCTCGCCCCCCAGAGACTCTACAAATAGCGCAGTCAACCATTTTTTGCCTTAGTTATTAAGTCAGAAGGAAGAGGGAAGAAAAGACAACAGGAGTTATACTGCATTCCTTGTATTTTTATCTGTAGTAAACTGTGCCGAGGCGCGCCCTACTAATAACTACAGGACTTACCCCACTCGCACATGGTGAGGGCGCACCCTCACCCATCACTTGAACCAGTCCGGATCGATCGCAAGTTGACAGTCGCGACTAAAGACCAAACTCAATAATCGCACGAATGACGTACACTCATGTGTGTGCTATTCGTTAGAAAATTGAGCAATTTCTTAGGGAACTCAAGCAATTAACCGGGAGAGAATCTTGCCAGTCCCTTCAAGCTATAATTCAAACAAATCATATTGCTTGCCATGAACTTGTGTGGGGTAGGCGCTCAAAAGTTGAGCGGATAAAAGAGGTCAAATAATATATCAAATTAAACACGGGATTCTATCAAATCATTGAAGTGAGCAACTAAAAATTCCCGATGTGCTGATGTTTATTGTCTAATTTTAGGGTGCTGGTACACAGATATGTGGCAGTTGCGTAAGTCCTGGTAATATTGAAGACGGATTGAGATAGATTTTCATGGTTGACTGGGAAAGGCAGCTTTGCCACAATTTAAGACAAAAATGCTTAACGGAAAAAAGTTAAAAGCTATAAAGCTGAACATCAGGGTGGCGACAGTAAAATCCCCAAAATAATAGATAAAACTGATGGCGACAGACATCCGACACCAGCCGGAAAACGGCTACCACTCAGAACCAACTCAGCCTTACCCAAGAGACAATCTCAATAGGCGATCGCTCATGCGCCTGCCCCGAAGCCTGAGTGCCGTCGAAACATCGGGCTTTGGCCTCACCGGTCACGCCAATTGGTTTACCATCGCCACAGCGATCCAAGCAGCGATTGGGCCTAGCGCCATCTTTATCTGGTTGCCCGGTATCATCATGGGTATGATGCTGAACCTACAGGTAAAACGCATCGGTGAGTATTTCCCAGACATGGCTGGGGGAACGCCCAACTATACCGCCCGAATGCTGAAAAATTATCCGGGTCTGGGAAGTTATGCAGCGATCGGCTACTTTTTAAGCTGGGTATCAACACTGCCAATTTCTGCGATCGTACTGACACAGCTCATCAAAGTCAACCTCAATAGTTTAGGTTTTAGCTGTCCTGAAACTTTACTAAATATTACCTTCACGCTCCTACCCTTCATTTTGACCTTCAGTGGCACTCGCGCCTTAAGTATTCTGCTCGCCTTTTTCGTGTTACCGACAGTCGGCGTACTATCCGTTTTTTCGATTCACGGTCTATTGTGGTTAGCTTTTTCGTCAAACAGTCCCGGCTTTTTCCCCACCATTTGGCCGGAATTCACCTTTATTGACTGGGCTAAATGGTTTTACTTTGCTACCTACATTTTCTACTGCTGTGACTCCGCCGCCAGTTTCGTAGCGGATAGCCGCAACCCTACTAAAACGCTGCAGTTTCTCAAAATTTCCGCACTGGCGATGCTGCCTGTTATTTTGGGAGGTGCTTGGGTACTGATGCGCTTGGCTACGGCTCCCGATCTGAAAGATGACGTATTCTTGAATGTATTAGCTGCCTGTCAGGTATTATGGGGGCCCTGGGTTCCCACCCTCGTCACCTTTCTGGTCGTCGCAAGCTGTCTTCTGAGTTGCGCGACAATTGTTTCCAACTGCCCCCGGATGCTGTACCAACTTGCGGTAGATGGGCATATTTCGCCAACATTCGCAGTTGTATCCCGACGGGGTGTATTTGGATTTGGCCTTGTCTTTGTTCTGGTTCTGAGTTTAATCTGTCTAGCTTGGGGAAATGTACCTCGGCTTGTGGCGATTACTAATGTTGGCTTAGTTGTCTGCCTAATGATGTTCCATCTCTCACTGTGGCTGCGGCGGGATCAGCCAGAAGTTCGGTGGCCTGGGTGGTCGCTGGGCTTTTTCGTAGTAGATGCGGTGGTTCTAGTCGTGGGAGGCTTAGCTTGGGGCTGGCAAGACTTTATCATTGGGTTGTTTTTTCCCCTTGCCGTTTTAGCAGTGGATGCAGGGATAAGTCGCATTGCTTTTGCCCCCTTCCATCCGTCGTGGTGGATTCGGCTTTACCGCAACAGAAGCAAGAGCAAAATGCCAGATTTTGTGGCGTTTCAGGTTGTAATTTTGATCTTGCTGATTGTGAGCGCCGTCGCTGTCGGCTGGATTTTTGGCTTCAAATTATATGCTAACTCTACTGTTGGCTTGAATTTATTCGTAGTGCTATTGGTGACAGTTGCTTTTATTGGGGTGGCAGTTGCCTGTTGGACGAGCTTACCCCAGGTCGTCTCAATGGAAGAGGCACGAGAGGGAGCAGAACAGCTCTTTACCATTGCCCTAGATGGTATTGTAGTGCTGGATGAAAATGGTGTCATTCGTCAGACAAATCCCGCTGCTGAAAGCGTCTTCGGCATAGATTCTACTGGGCTAATTGGGTCTTACCTGAACAAATTATTGCCACGATTAGGGGATCAGCCAGAGCAGTGGCTCAGTCGCAGTGAACAGACTTTCAACTTCTCCGATGGTAGTTCGCGCATTCTGGAAGTTGCCATCTCCGATCGATTCTCTCAAGACGCTTCCCTTTCCAATCAGGATCTGCAACAATATGTGGCGATCGTCCGCGATATCACCGATCGCAAGCAAGCCCAGGAAGCCCTGCAAAAAGCTAATGAGGAACTAGAAATCAAAGTCGAGGAGCGTACATCTGAACTCACCCATACTGTGGAGCAATTGCAGAATGAAATTGAAGAGCGCCAGCGGATCGAAGAAAATCTCAGAGCTATGCAAAATCAGATTATCGTGCAAGAAAAACTCGCTTCTCTGGGCAGTTTAACAGCAGGAATTGCCCACGAAATCAGAAACCCATTAAACTTTGTTAACAATTTCTCAGAAGTTTCTGCTGAATTAACCGAAGAACTGTTTGAAGAACTGGTCACTCAAGGAGAACGATTAGAACCGGAAACTAATGAATATATTGCAGAGATATTAACCGATCTCAAAGAAAATCTTAAAAAAATTAATCAACACGGTCAAAGAGCCGACAAAATCGTTGGCAATATGCTTTTGCATTCGAGAGGACAAAGTGGCCATTGGGAAGCTATGGATATAAATAGTTTATTAGTCGAATATATCAATCTAGCCTATCACGGGATACGAGCCAAAGAAGATGCTTTTAACATTACCATAAAAACGGACTATGACAATGACATTGGCGACGTAGCTGTCGTGCCACAAGACATAGGTAGAGTTTTTCTTAACATTATTAGTAATGCTTGTTATGCACTTTATAAAAAGAAACAAGAAATAGGGGAAAGATTTTCACCGCTACTTGACGTGAAAACTCGAAATCTCGACGATCGGATTGAAATCCGCATTCGCGATAATGGCCCAGGTATAAAGCCAGAGATACTCGATAAAATTTTCAATCCCTTTTTCACTACAAAGCCAGCGGGGGAAGGTACTGGTCTAGGTCTATCTATCAGTCACGATATTATCATTCAGCAACATCGCGGAGAACTAAAAGTCGAAACAGAAGTAGGAAATTACACAGAGTTTATAATCACCTTGCCGCGAAAAATAGCCGAAGTTAAGGAGCTACCAAAATGAAAGTAATGGTTGTAGACGACGAAGAAGATATTCAGTGCTTGTTTAAACAAAAATTTAGAAAAGAAATCAAAGCAGGGCAAATTGAATTTCATTTTGCACTCTCGGCAAAGACTGCGTTAGAATATTTAGAAAGCCCCACCCAAAAAGCCTCTCTTATCTTAATTGTGTCGGATATTAATATGCCCGGAATGACGGGGCTAGAACTGCTCCGAATTACCAAAGAAAAGTTTCCCGAGCTAAAATTTTTTATGATTACCGCTTATGGAGATGAGACAAATTACCAAGTCGCAATAGATTATGGAGCTGATGACTATATTACTAAACCTGTTAATTTTGAGATTCTGAAAAATAAAATAATCAATTTGGAGTATATTCACAATGCAACATAATTGGTAATTGCTACTTTTCTCAACATCCTCTCTTATTTATTCCTTCTACTAGCAACGGAGAGCCTAATATGCCCGCAAAAATTCTTTTTGTAGATGACGAGCCAGATTTAGAATGTTTAATTGCCCAAAAATTTAGAAAAAAGATACGCGCAGGAGAATACCAAGTTTTTTTTGCACATAATGGCGTAGAAGCGCTTTCAAAGTTGCAAGAGGAGCCAGATATAGATATTGTACTGACCGACATTAATATGCCAGTCATGGATGGTATGGCTTTGCTAGCGAAACTTAACGAGCTAGTTACTCTGGTCAAAACAGTAGTTATATCTGCTTATGGCGACTTGGGGAATATTAGAAAGGCAATGAATGGTGGGGCCTTTGATTTTTTGACTAAGCCTATAGATTTTCAGGATTTAGAAATTACTATTAACAAAACATTGCAGCACGTGCAAGAACAAAAAGAAAACGAACGCTCGCGCCAAGAAAGAGAGGACAAATTGCGGCAATCGGAAGTGCGAGAGCGAGAAAAAGCTATCCAACTAGAACTCGCAATGCAAAATTTACAGCGCACCCAAGCTCAGCTTATTCAGACTGAAAAAATGTCTAGCTTAGGACAGTTAGTTGCTGGTGTTGCCCACGAAATTAATAATCCCGTTAATTTTATCTATGGCAATTTAACTTATGTCAATGAGTATACTCAGCATTTATTGGGTTTAATTAACCTTTACGAGCAGCACGATGCCCATAATCACCCTGAAATCGCAGCTTTAATTAAAAACATAGAGCTAGAATTTATCAGAGAAGATCTGCCTAAAATGCTATCTTCGATGAAAGTAGGGGCTGAACGTATCCGTCAGATTGTGCTGACGTTGCGGAACTTCTCGCGCCTTGACGAAGCTGAGATGAAACCCGTTAATATTCACGATGGCATCGACAGCAGTATAGTCATATTGCAGAGTCGCCTCAAGCCTAAGCCTGATTGTCCACCTATTCAAATTATTCAAGAATACGGAGATTTGCCAAAAGTAGAATGTTATGTCGGTCAGTTGAATCAGGTATTTATGAATTTGCTGAGCAATGCAATTGATGCTTTGAATCAGTATGATAAAAAACGCAGCCCGGAGCAAATTAAAAACGACCCAAGTACGATTACGATTCGTACTGCTATGCTGAATCAGGATTGGGTAAGAATCAGTGTTAAAGACAATGGGCTGGGGATAACAAGCGAGGTAAGATCCAATCTATTTAGTCCTTTTTTCACAACTAAACCTGTTGGTCAAGGCACTGGTTTGGGATTATCTATTAGCTATCAGATTGTGGTGGAGAAGCACGGCGGAGATTTGAAGTGTTTATCACAGTCAGAGCGGGGTGCAGAATTTGTGATTGAGATTCCCATTAGGCAGAGCGAGCGGGTAGAGATGAAGGCAAGTTATATCGATTCCGGTTGCACCGGAATCATTGTTGACTGTTGACTGTTGACTGTTGACTGTGAGTCAAAAAAATGAAAATTGCCCGAATTATTTGTTGGCAGCTTGATTCGACTTTACGCCCGACTCCCGAAGCGTGGATTTGATATCATTCCGTCCTCCGCCGGGATTGATATTAAGGGGAATAAAATTGGCTACAAGAACGCGAAATCAGTAAAAGTCAAGCTTATTTGTTGTGCTAATTGATGTGCGGAAATTTACACCTTTGGTAACGGTAGCCTCCGGCATCGCACTCAGCGCGAGTGAAAGTCAATAGTAAATTTTGAGTCGGTTGTCAACTTGTTAGTACCCCGGAATGGTTAAGGTGAGGGCGCGATCGCACCCTCACCTTAACCAGTGTCGTAAGTCTTGAACTAATAACTAATGACTAATGACTAATGACTAATGACTAATGATTACCTTCCTCCTACTACAACATTTTTAATCCGCAGATGGGGGCCGCCGACGCTTACGGGTAAACCACTCTGGCCGCCTTTACCGCAACCGCCGTAGGCATAAACCGAGTCGTTTCCTATAGACTCAATATCCTTTAACGTCTGAAATACATTGCCGCTTAAAGTGACATCGCTCACCGGTTCGGCTAATTTGCCGTCGCGAATCATGAACCCTTGAGCCGCCGCAAAGGTAAACATTTCGCCGTTGGTTTGTCCTCCCAACATCCGCACTGCATACACTCCTTCGTCAATGTCGGCAACCATTTCGTCAAAAGAATGTTCGCCAGACTCGATCGCAGTATTAGTCATCCGCACCAAAGGCATAAAAGTAGCACTTAAGGCCCGGGCATTTCCCGTCGGACTTTCGCCCATTTTGCCCGCAGTCTCGCGATTGTGCATCCGAGCGGCTAAAACTCCATTTTTAATTAAATGCTTGCACTGAGCGGGCACGCCTTCGTCGTCGTATTTCAAAGTTCCGGGTAATCCCGGCACAGTTGCGTCGTCAATTACATTCAATTGTTCGATCGCCACAGGCTTGCCCAAAGTCAACAATTCCTGCATTTTCGGGTTTTCGTAAATGCCGTCTGCTTCCGACAAATGCCCGAAAGCTTCGTGAATAAAAACCCCCGACAAATAGGGGTCTAAAATCACCGGATACTGACCGCCTTTGACCGATTTTGCCTCTAGTTGGCCCACTGCTCGAACGGCCGCACTCTTAACACGATCTTCAATATTTGTCAAGACATCGTAATCCGATCGCGAGTGAATCGACTCAAACCCTTGGCGGACGACACCGCCCTCGCCACGGGCGATCGCTCCGAAACGCCCGGTCACGTCCAAGCGCTCTTGAGCGATGCAAGTACCTTGAGAATTCACAAAATAAGTAATCCCAAATCTGTCGCTGTAACCTGCCATTGTCGTCTGAATTCGCGGGTCATAATCTAACAGCAACTGATTGTAAGATTCGAGCAATTTCCGCTTTTCGGCTAGAGTAATAGATCGCGGGTCGCGGCCCAATTCCACCGCTACATAATCTTGAATCGGGGTGACATCTGCTAGTAGAGTTTTTTCGCTGCCAACCAAACGAGACTGGACTACAGCTTCTTCAATGCGGTCTTTTAACTCATCTAAACCGTTAAAAGTTACAAAACTCCAGCCACCTTTGTGACAGGCGCGGATGCCGCCGGCGAGACTAAAACTGCGGTTGACAGCATCTAACTGAGGGCCGCGAAAACTAATCGCAGTTGACTCGCTTTGTTCGAGGCGAACTTCTAGATAATCTACGCGATCGCGGTAAGGTGCGATCGCTTCCATCAACTGTTCTTGCATCAAATTGCCCCTATGATAGATTCGGCGTAGCGCTGAAAAAAATTATTGCTAACCCTATTTTAGCTAATAACTCCCGTCTTTCGGGTGCGCGTTCCCCCACCGCTGTGGTGCGGGAGCATGGCGCGCCTTACCCGATCGAGGGCGAGTCAATCGATTTTAGATTTTAGATTTTAGATTTTAGATTGAGCCGTCCTGAGCCTGCGAAGCAATGAATCCGGGGGCTTATGACGACATTACTTTCGGTCAGTCGATTGGAGATTTAAAACTTTTTCCATAGAATTGAGGATTAGAAGCTTGCCGATCGCCGACGTTCGGCGGGCGTCCTAAAACAAAACAAACTCGCGCCCGCTTGCGAAAAGCCCGGTATGCCGAAAATCTTGCATTTGCCTAGAGAAATCAAACTAAACTAAATCTATCTAAAGACGTAAAAAAATACCTTAACCCCCGACAGATGGAATCCTTTAAGGTTAAAAAATTCCAAATTTCACCGTATTTAGCAGCAATTTCGGCATCAATAGCAATTTTGGTCGGAGTTGGCATTTTAGATCGCTCAGAACAGCGGCGGTTTTTTCACTACAACCGCGCTAGCACCCTCGATCGCCTCAGCACAGTCCGTTCTAAGCTGGAAGGCTCTTTGAATTCCCGCCTGTATTTGATGCGGGGCTTGGGGGCTTACCTTTCCAACAACCCAAACATCACCGAAGCCGAGTTTACAGCGACGGCGAGAATTCTGGTGGCACAGCAACCGGGCATTCGCGCCATAACTTTAGTTAAAGGCACGACGGTGGCTTACATTTATCCACGGGAGGGAAATGAAGGGGTGATCGGGGTTGACTTGACGACGCTACCCGAACAGCGGCAAATGGTCAAAGAGGTCATCCGAACCAGAAAAACTTTGCTTGCCGGGCCCGTGAAATTATTGGAGGGGGACGAGACGTTCATCAGCCGATCGCCCATTTTTCTCACACCCTCCGCTGCCGAGCCTGAAACAGGAGTTTACTGGGGCTTGACAGGCCTGATTATCGACAAAAATACCCTCATTGAGGAAGCAGGACTCAACGACTCCTCAGCGAAGCTACAATACGCTCTGCGGGGCAAAGACGGTTCGGGAGCATCCGGCCCTTTGTTTTTCGGTGACGGGTCAATTTTTGAGCAGAATCCGGTGCTGCTGGAAGTGACTTTGCCCAACGGTTCCTGGCAGTTGGCCGCAATTCCGGCGGGGGGATGGCGTGCGAATTCGCCGTTTCGGGGGTGGCTGCTCTTTGGAGGCGGCTTGCTGGCTGTTTTCACCGGGGTGGCGGTTTTTAGCTGGGTGTATGGCCGTGCGAAACTGCGTTCCAGCGAAGCTAAGTATCGGCAATTAGTTGAGAATTCTAACAGCATGATTGTGCAGTTAGACAGTGAAGGGAAGATTACTTTTTTTAACGAGTGCGCTGAAACTTTTTTCGGATATTCAGAAGCAGAAATCATTGGCAAAAGTGCGATCGGCACAATTATACCGAAAACAGATTTATTTGAAAGTGACCTCGCGACAAAGATTCGATACTGTTTGGCACAGCCACAAAAATACTTCCAAAACGAAAATGAAAACATCCGCAGCAATGGAGAAAGGGTGTGGATAGCGTGGACAAATAAACCTTTATTAGATGCGAAGGGAAATGTGGCCGGGTTGCTTTGTATCGGGACGGATATTAGCGAGCGCAAACAAGCTGAAATCGCCCTGCAAGCTTCTGAATCGGAACTTCGAGCTTTGTTCGCTGCCATGAACGACGTAATTTTCGAGCTCGATATTGAGGGACGGTTCCTGAAAGTTGCCCCGACAAATCCCCAATTATTGTACAAGGAGACGGCGGAATTTGCAGGTAAAAAAATTAACGATTTATTCGCTCCAGAAAAGGGAGAATTTTTTCTGGAGCAAATTCGCACCAGTCTCGCTACAAATCAAACCTGTACTTTTGAATATAACCTGGAAATTGCCAGCGTACAAAAGTGGTTTGCCGCTACCATTTCGCCACTGAAAGAAAAAACTGCTCTGTGGGTAGCCCGCGACATTACAGAGCGCAAGCAAGCTGAAAATTGGTTAACCGGTCAGAAACAAATTTTAGAAATGATTGCTAAGGGCGCTCCTCTGGGCGATACTTTAAATACCTTAGTTGAAATTATCGAGCAGCAATCTAGAGATGTCATCGGTTCAATATTGCTTCTAGCTCCAGATGGCGAACATTTACTGCACGGAGCCGCGCCCAGTTTGCCCGACAGTTACAATGCTGCTATTCATGGCAGAGACATCGGCCCGGATGTAGCCTCCTGCGGCACTGCTGCCTTTACCGGCCAACAAGTGATCGTTACAGATATTGCCAGCGATCCTTTGTGGGAAAATTATCGAGATTTAGCCTTAAGTTTTGGACTGAGAGCTTGCTTGTCTACTCCTATTTTATCATCTCAGGGTCAAGTTTTGGGAACTTTTGGAATGTATTATTCCCAACCGTGCCAACCCCCAATTGTCGATCTGCAATTGATAGAAGCGTCGATGAATTTAGCAGGAATTGCGATCGAACGCAACCAGGCAGAAGAAAGTCTCAAACAGCTCAATCAAGAACTAGAAAATAGAGTCCAACAGAGAACTGCTCAATTGAGGCAAACTGAAGAACGCTGGCAGTTAGCACTCAAAGGTAACAATGACGGCATTTGGGACTGGAACTTGCAAACAGGGGAACTTTTTGTGTCCGATCGCTTTAAGGAAATCACTGGTTACGAAGATAGTGACATTAGCGATTATAATAACACATGGAATACGAGTTTACATCCCGATGATTTAGAGATGTCTCAGGAACTTCTTCAAGAACACTTGGAGAGAAAAACGCCGCATTACATCACCGAATACCGATTGTGGTGCTACAACAGCGCTTACAAATGGATATTGAGTCGGGGGCAAGCTTTGTGGGACGCATCTGGAAAAGCAGTCCGCATGGTTGGTTCAATTACTGACATTACGGAGCGCAAACAAGCAGAGGAAGCACTGCGGGAAAGCGAGGCAAGATTCCAAAAGCTGTCGGGTAATGTGCCGGGAGTAATTTATCAATTTTTGTTGTGTCCCGATGGCTCTTTCAGTTTTCCTTACATAAGTGCTGCTTGCCGAGAAATTTTTGAGTTAGAACCAGAAGATGTTCTGAAAAATGCGGCTTTGGTAACAGATTTAATTCATCCAGAATACCGCCAAAATCATGATGAATCTGTTGCTATTTCTGCCCAGAGTTTGCAACCTTGGCAGTGGGAAGGACGGATGGTGCTGCCTTCCGGCAACATTCGTTGGTTTCAGATAAATTTGCGTCCTGAAGCTAAGGACAACGGCGATATTCTTTGGGACGGCATCGCCGTTGATGTTACAGATCGCAAACAAGCTGAATTAGCTTTGCAAGAAAGCCAGCAGTTTATTCAAAAAGTAGCCGATGCTACTCCCGGTATTTTGTATCTTTACGACTTGGAAGAACAGCGAAATATCTACGCTAATACTTCACTGCTGGGGCTTTTGGGCTATACCCGCGACGACATTACAGCGATGGATTTTTCACTGATGCCTCAGTTAATACACCCCGAAGATTTGCCGAAAATTGTCAAACATCACGCCAGCTTTGTAGGAGTTGAAGATGGCGAAATTTGGGAAATTGACTACCGAATGCTGGCAGCAAATGGTCAATTTTTGTGGCTGCAAAGTCGGGATACTATTTTTAGCAGGAATCCTGACGGTCAGGCTAAGGTAATAATTGGATTTTGTCAGGATATTACGACTCGCAAGCAAGCAGAGGAAGCACTGCGACAAAGCGAGGCGCGAGAAAGAGAAAAAGCGCGAGATTTAGAGTCAGCGCTGCGGTCATTGCGCTCTACTCAAACTCAGCTCATCCAAACTGAAAAAATGTCTTCTTTGGGGCAATTAGTTGCTGGAATTGCTCACGAGATTAATAATCCAGTTAACTTCATTCACGCTAACATTGATTATCTCAACCAGTATACTACACAGTTGCTCGATCTGGTGACTCTTTACGAACAGGAGTATCCCGATCCTAATTCAAAAATTCTCGATCGCATAGAAGAGATTGATTTGGATTTCATGGCTGAGGATTTAAGAAAAGTTATGGGTTCGATGCAGGTAGGAAGCGAGCGCATCCGGCAAATTGTATTGTCCCTCAGAAATTTCTCGCGACTGGACGAATCGGCAATGAAGCCGGTGGATATTCACGCGGGAATTGAAAGCACTTTGTTAATTTTGCAGCACCGCTTGAAGAGTAGGGACTGTCGCCCGGAAATTGAAGTAATTAAGGAGTTTGGAAAACTGCCACTGGTGGAGTGCTATGCCAGTCAACTGAATCAGGTGTTTATGAATATTATTGCTAATGCAATTGATGCTATTGAAGAACGATATCAAAAGTTATCCGTTCGGGAAGCAGATACGAGTGGCCGGATTACTATTTGCACTGGCGTAACGCCCCAGAACACTGTGATAGTAGAAATTTTGGACAACGGTATGGGCATTCCCGATGAAATACTCGCTCAAATTTTTAACCCGTTTTTTACTACGAAAGCTGTGGGGAAAGGTACGGGGTTGGGAATGTCTATCGCGCACTCGATTGTGGTGGAAAAGCACAAGGGCAAGATTGACTGTATTTCGTCCATAGGATGTGGAACGACTTTTAAGATTGAGATTGCGATCGACCAAGTGTATAAATAGTAAGCTGTTCTGCATTTAAATTGTATATTTCGATTCCTGATTAAAAATCCTCAAATCCTCTCCCCCCATCCCCCCATCCCCCCATCCCCATCGAACCCTCTCCCTCTCTAATACCATAGGCAATCTAGATGCAACACAGCTTAGGGTGCGCCAGTCGATTTTAAATTTTAGTTGAGATTTGAGATTTGAGATTTTAAATTGACTCCGCAGTGGTAGGGATCGCGAATTAAATAACTTACAATTTTAATTGTTATTGTGGGATGAGCGTCCCGCCCGTCCAAAAAGGACGGG
>NZ_JAUBPT010000372.1:0-1007 GCF_036700905.1 Microcoleus sp. S13_C3
CTATTGTCTGCATGACTCTATCCCTGACGGTTGGGATACCGAGGGGACGCATTTTGCCATTTTTCTTGGGGATTTCTACTCGCCGAACAGGTTTTTGATTTCCACCCTTCCATGTATTAACAAATTGCACTCTTTGGGCTGGTGAGTTGATTACCTCCTTATCAATACCAGCGGTTTGTTTACCCTGATTGGTTTGAGTGATTTGTCGGACAGACAATAATAGGTTGGCGTAACTTCTCATCATTAATTTCTGCAAGTTTATGAGCTTACGGAAATTACCAGTTTCTGAGGCACGAAAGATTCTTCGACGTAGATTTCTCACGGCTTTACTCATCTGTCTCCAGTTAATCTGGCTCCAATCTTTCAGCCGTTCTCTTTGTCCGTTTACGGTCATTTTCATGGCAGTATCTAACTTGTCATTGAGTTCGATTTCTGGGTCTTTTCTTCCATTCGTGTTAGACCGAGGTTAAGTCTGCTATTACTTTCGTTCAGGAGCAAATTTTGAACTCCTATCTGAATCATTACAACTCAGCATTCGCTTTTTAACCCTTCCTCTATCCTCCAGAAAGTTGTGTCCTCGTTACCTTAGACCTACTAGGAGTTTTCGACCTCTCCTAGACTCTGTAGGACTTACCCTGTCGTATCGTTTGGTTTTACATTCTCGGTTAGGTGCTATCTAGTTCAGCGATGGGTTTAAGTTCACACGACTCATAAATAAGGGAGTTATAAATCCACCCATAATGTCCTATCAGCCTTATTTGGACACTCCCGGTATTACGCCGTTTAACGATAGTTCACTTTCGTTCACCATTCGAGAACTCTCTCTAGCTCCTGACCGACTTAGGCTGTCAGCTTCGGCTACATTCGTGGTCTGCACTCCAGTTGTTTCGTTACCTACTTGACCGTGACCGGACTCTGAGAATAGAGTCTTTTACGTGAGAGTAAGGGGTGTGAATCCCTTAGTGGAGTAGGCTCCACGTGCCAAACGACCTTTCAGGTCGCGCCCC
>NZ_JAUBPT010000373.1:0-1004 GCF_036700905.1 Microcoleus sp. S13_C3
TCCTGTTCTGAACCCATAACTCTGAGCATGGAAAGTTGCTTCGTGTGCTGGCTCTAGCGCGTATTTTGCGAGGCATTGCCACGCTCTATCGGCGATAGTTGGTATCTTAAGGAGGCGGGTACTCCCATCCTTTTTAGGGATTGGTATTGAACGTAACTTCTGGTGTTTCCAGTTGTTACTCTTGGCTCTGAGTTCTTCACCCAAGGCAAACCTTTCCTCAAATGTGAGTGAGGCTTTTCCATCGATTCCCGCAGTCTTTTTGCCAGCATTTAGTTGAGTTACTTGACGTATTGCCAACATTCTTGCAGCCCGAGATTTCAGAATTAGCTTTTGAAGGGACTTCGCTTTCCGCTTGTCTCCAACTTGAATCGCTTTATACACTCGCTTTTGTAGGCGAAATAAGTCCCGTCGGAATTTCTTCCAAGGTAACGTCTTCCAAGATTCACTAACATTGCTGTTGTGTCTAATCATGCTCTTCTCTAGTTTGTGTACTCTGAACACCTCAGACCAATTACGGTCTGTCCTACCCGAACTAAGGGGGTTCCGCTGCTCGTCTAGCCTACAAAGGGTTCGACTTCCCCTTGACCCTTAGTCCGTTTTTCTTCGTTCCCTCGGTTAGA
Source organism: Microcoleus sp. S13_C3 (assembly GCF_036700905.1). Taxonomy (NCBI): domain Bacteria; kingdom Bacillati; phylum Cyanobacteriota; class Cyanophyceae; order Oscillatoriales; family Microcoleaceae; genus Microcoleus; species Microcoleus sp. S13_C3. Next base: position 621 of record NZ_JAUBPT010000373.1, read on the forward strand.
TTGATTGTTCCTTTAGGTGGAGCCAATTTAACTACTGGATTCCCTGGACTCTTGCCGATATTATCAATCATTCGACGGGAATGAACTCCAGTGGAGTCGGGATCTTGGTCTGTGTCCCGCTCTTAGATAAGTTACTTTTCTAGGCTCTTTTTCACCATTGGAACCCCCCATTAGCGCCAGTGTCATCCCACATTAGATGTCTGATTGCGCCCTGTTCCCAGCTTCACTCTCCGAGAATCGAGCTCGGTCGGTGTGGGCAGGTAAGGAGTCATACCTGAGTCTGGCAGAAGGGACTTGCACCCTTATCAGACCGAGAGTTCAGCCTTGTGGCTGGAAACGCTATGTACGGGCTTTCACCGTGATTTACGTTTCAACGAATCGCAC
>NZ_JAUBPT010000374.1:0-1004 GCF_036700905.1 Microcoleus sp. S13_C3
AAGTCATGTATTGGTAGGGGAGCGTTCCGCAACGGTGTGAAGCACTAGCGACAAGCAGGTGTGGACTGTGCGGAAGTGAGAATGTCGGCTTGAGTAGCGCAAATGTAGGTGAGAATCCTACACCCCGAAACCCTAAGGGTTCCTCCGCCAGGCTCGTCCGCGGAGGGTGAGTCAGGTCCTAAGGCGAGGCAGAAGTGCGTAGTCGATGGATAACGGGTCAATATTCCCGTACCTGACATTGTTGGTGCAGAGGGACGGAGAAGGCAATCGCCAGCCGGATGTTGGTTACCGGTTCAAGTATTCGAGGTGTTGAGAGACGGAGAAAACGTCTTGAGCTGAGGTACGAGTACGACCTCCTACGGGAGGGAAGTGGTAGATGTCAGGCTTCCCAGAAAAGCTCTAAACACCATAAGCAATGTTAGCCTGTACCCGAAACCGACACAGGTAGGGAGGTAGAGTATACCAAGGGGCGCGAGATAACTCTCTCTAAGGAACTCGGCAAAATGGCCCCGTAACTTCGGGAGAAGGGGTACCTACGCAAGTAGGTCACAGTGAAGAGTCCCAGGCGACTGTTTACCAAAAACACAGGTCTCCGCAAAGTCGTAAGACGACGTATGGGGGCTGACGCCTGCCCAGTGCCGGAAGGTTAAGGAAGTTGGTTAGGGTAACCGAAGCTAGCGACTGAAGCCCCGGTGAACGGCGGCCGTAACTATAACGGTCCTAAGGTAGCGAAATTCCTTGTCGGGTAAGTTCCGACCCGCACGAAAGGCGTAACGATCTGGGAGCTGTCTCGGAGAGAGACTCGGCGAAATAGAATTGTCTGTGAAGATACGGACTACCTGCACCTGGACAGAAAGACCCTATGAAGCTTTACTATAGCCTGGAATTGTGTTCGGGCTTCGCTTACGCAGGATAGGTGGGAGGCTGTGAAGTTCTGCTTGTGGGCAGAATCGAGCCAACGGTGAGATACCACTTTAGCGAGGCTAGAATTCTAACCCTTACCC
>NZ_JAUBPT010000094.1:0-32199 GCF_036700905.1 Microcoleus sp. S13_C3
GCTCCGGAGCTGTGTAAAACTCACTGTTTCTATACTATCCAATCCGGTGTCATCATTAAAAACCTACCCCTGAAAGGAGTGGGGGAGCGGGGGAGAGGGGAGAAAGGGAGAAAGGGAGAGGGGGAGAGGGGGAGAGGGGGAGAAGTTTGAAAACTTGCAACAACCCGATAAAAACTAGAGGGCTTCAACATCTAACATATACTCACCCAATTGAATAGAAATGAGGGATTATGTAAGTAGTAGGACACAATTAATTACACAAAACTATGGGCTACAAGCCTTGTCTAGCAAAGAATCAGTGTGTAATTAATTCTGTCCATTTACTTAACTGCAATCTACCTGAAAATTCAAACAGCTTGCTGTTTACTGCACACCTCTAATCTCCCACTCTCTCCCTCTCCCCCTCTCCCCCTCTCCCCACTCCCCATTCCCTACTCCGCCCCCACTCCCCACTCCCTTTTTTCAACCAATGTTCCGCCCAAAAAGCTCAATTCAAAAAAAGTCTGCCCTCCCGCTGCGCGTTGTGCTTACAGTCCCCAACGCTCTCCTAATTTCAACCTTACTAGCTCTAACGGGATGGCTTTCTTTTCAAACAGGGCGGCAGACAATGAATGACTTAGTTGCACAGCTATTGGGAGAAGCAACGAGCCGCATCTGGGACCGCCTTGATAACTACTTAAAAGAAGGGGTTGGGAAAGGAGAAGGGACTTACAATCAAATTCCAACTGGTTCGGTAAACCAACTTTCCCCAAGTCAAACAGCCAAAGTCACAATCAAACCAAATGGGAAAAGAAATGGGTCAGACTCTCCAAAAACAATATTCCGTCAACAAAAAACAAATCCTGCTTTTCCCACCCCAACCTCAACATTCAACTTGCACGATTTCCACATCAGCCCTAACTGTCAAGCCTTTATCTTAGACCGTTCGGGACGTTTAGTTGCTTGGAACGAGGTAACTGAACCAAAACCGTCTATTTCGGTTGACCACCATCCGCGAGTTCGCACCAAAGCTCTGCAACAAAAAGTAATCCAGCTTTCAACAGAGTATTTGCTTAAACATTATGGCAGCCTGGCTGCTATTAACAGCAGCCAAAATCTTAACTTTACTGCCAGCAACTCACTATACTGGCTGCAAGTCAGACCTTTTGAAAACTCGAAAGGCTTAAACTGGCTAATTGTGGCAGTTGTACCCGAAACCGACTTCACGAGCAAAGTTCAGGCTAACACCCGCAACACTATTTTGCTCGTGCTGCTGGCTTTGGTTCTTTCTATCTGCCTTTTGCTGTCCATTTCCCTAAGAATAGAACAGCGGCTGCTGCGGTTAATTTCGGCAACAGAGGCGATAGCTGGTGGCGACTTCGACTCAACAGTTTCAGGTAGCGGTGTTGCCGAACTCGAAGCCCTAGCCTGTGCTTTCGAGCGCATGAATTGCCAGTTAAAAGCATCTCGCCAGCGGTTAGAAGAATATTCTGGCGATTTAAAGTGGCAAGTTGCACAGAAAACAAAGGAACTAAAACAAGCTAAAATTGCAGCCGAAAGTGCCAATCGCGCTAAAAGTACCTTTCTGGCGAACATGAGCCACGAATTGAGAACGCCTCTCAATGCTATTATCGGCTTTGCCCACCTTCTTGTCCGCTCCAAACAAACTGCCCCGGAACAGCAGCCGAGTTTAAATATTATCAATCGCAACGGCGAGCATTTGTTGAAACTAATCAACGATATTTTGTCGCTGTCCAAAATTGAAGCAGGTCAAATCACCCTCGAAGAAACTGCTGTTGACTTGTACAGTTTGCTCGATGACTTAAAACTTTTATTTCAGCTCAAAACTCAGTCGTCGGGCTTGCAACTTGTTTTTGAACGCAGTTCTGATGTGCCGCAATACATCCGAACTGATGAAAGCAAGCTGCGTCAAGTTTTGATTAACTTGTTAGGTAATGCTGTTAAATTTACTGAGGCGGGTAGGGTGAAGCTGACTGTAAAATGCCTTCAGCCACTGGCAAAAAAACCGTTACCCAAATTCTTTCTCCAGTTCTCAGTGAAGGATACAGGTCCTGGTATTGCGCCTGACGAGCTTAGCAGTTTGTTCAAGCCGTTCGTGCAAACAGCAACTGGCAGGAAATCACAAACGGGAACGGGCTTGGGATTGCCCATCAGCCGCTCTTTCGTCAAGCTGATGGGTGGCGATATCAAGGTCAAAAGTTCTGTGGGGAAAGGAACGGTTTTCAGTTTTTACATTAAAGTGAGTCGTGCAACACAGAGCGAAGTCCGTGACATCCAGCCTCAAAAACAAGTGAATGGACTGGCACCCAACCAACAAAATTATCGCATTCTGGTAGCGGACGATGAGTCTGCAAATCGGTTGCTACTAACTCAGATATTGAAGTCAGCCGGCTTTCTTTTGTGGTTTGCGGATAACGGAACTGAGGCTGTTAAATTGTGGCAAAAGTACAAGCCGGATTTAATTTGGATGGATTTGAAAATGCCGCTTTTAGACGGCTTTCAAGCTGCTCGAAAAATTCGTTCTCTGCCTGACGGCTCCAATACAAAAATTATTGCTTTGAGCGCTAATGCGTTTGTTGAAACCAAGAAACTCGCTTTGTCGAATGGCTTCGATGACTTTGTTGCCAAACCGTTCCGAGAAACAGTAATTTTTGAGAAGATGGCGCTTCATTTGGGAGTTCGCTATATCTATGAAGAGGAGTCGTCTAGGAAGTCCGAACAGGATGAGCCTGTTATGCAACTGACTTCTGAGTCGCTGTCTGTGTTGCCGAGGGAGTCGATTGAGAAGCTTTATAAAGCAGCAGCTTGTGGAGATGAGCAAGCGGTAAGGCTGTTGATTGAGCGAATTCCCCTGTCGCAGAAGTCTCTTGCTGCGGCTTTGACTAAATTAGTTGACAATATGAGCTTAGATATTATCAGCGATTTAACTCAACACTACCTTTGAACGAACCCCACCCAAATCCAAGATTATGAGTAGGGACTGCGCTGAACATCTCTAGTTCAATGATAACTGCGATAGTTCAATGATAACTGCGATCGCAGTTAGTTATCAGACGCGGTTCTCAAAGTTCTTTCAAAGATTAGTTTACAATAAGCCGCAGTCCACTAATATTGTTTAATCAACACGTTGAGTGAGCGTGCTTAAAAATAGATGAGCAAAATTATTGCGCTGTTCAACCAGTCAGGCGGTGTCTCCAAAACCAGTTTGACAATGAATTTAGGCTACCATTTAGCCAAGCGGAAGCAAAAAGTCTTGTTAGTAGATATGGACCCCCAAGCCTCGCTTACCGCCTTCATGGGCTTGGAGCCATCTGAGTTACAGGAGACTGTCTACGAGTCTATTATGAACGGTTCTGACGCGGCGCTCCGCAAAAACCTTCACAACATGGACTTGCTCCCTTCTAATATTAATTTGAGCGGAGCAGAGCTGGAACTGGTGGTGGCTGACATGAGAGATAGTCGGCTAAAAGAAGTCATTGACCCCCTTAGCTCGAACTATGACTTCATATTGATAGACTGCCCTCCTTCGCTAGGCATCCTATCCTATATCAGTCTAGTTGCCTCCACTCACGTCTTAATTCCGATTCAGACTGAATATAAAGCTCTCAAAGGAACAGAATTGCTGTTGCAAACCATTGCTCGCGTCAGGAAACGCGCTAATCGGAAATTGCAGATTGCCGGAGTGATTCCGACGCTGTACGATCCCCGTACTGTACAAGCTTTTCAAAGTTTGCAGTCAATTACTACTTCTCTGGAGAAGATTGGTGCGATTTACCCCGCCGTGCCTCGGACTGTCGCTTTCGCCGATGCGTCACAGCAACACGTACCTCTGGCTGCGTACAATCCAAAACATCCAGCCGTCGCTGTACTCGATACTATTGCACAAGGACTCTTAGCTCTGCGATGAATCAAAAGCGCGACAATCAGCCTTATCAAATCAAAGGGGTTGAGGCTCTATTAGGAACCAGCGACAGCGAAGATGCCGCATCCTCCCTAGTCTCCATAGACAAAATTGTCTTGCCCCAGCAGCAGCCACGCCGCTATTTCGATCCGATAGCCATGCAAGAACTGGTGGAGTCAGTCAAGCAGCTAGGAATTCTGCAACCGCTCCTGGTACGCCCAATAGATGGCAACAAGTACGAATTGGTGGCTGGAGAACGGCGCTATCGAGCCGCTTCGTCGTTAGGTTTGACTGAGATTCCTGTTGTGATTCGGGAACTGACAGACACAGAGGCTCTGCAAATTGCACTGCTGGAAAACTTGCAGCGGGAAGATTTGAATGCGATTGAGGAAACTGAGGGAATTCTGCAATTGCTGGCAATGAAATTGAACTCTACCTCCTCGTCAGTTATTGCTTTGCTCGGAGCAGCCGCGCACCCGGAACGAGCCGGTGTGGATAACGTTATCCACAGCTCGGAGTGGGAAATAGTAAGCGATATATTTGCACTCGTCGGGAAGTACACTCCAGAGAGTTTCCGAACCAATCGCCTCCCGTTGCTGAACCTGCCAGATGATGTGATTGGAGCGCTGCGGAAAGGACAGATTGAGTATACCAAAGCCAGGGCGATCGCCCGAGTTAAGGATAGCTCAGAGCGATCCCAATTGTTAGAAGAGGCGATCGCTCTCGACCTCTCTCTGACCCAAATCAAACAGCGCATTGCCGATTTAAAAGCCCAAAATACAGGGGAGGCGACTACACCGGATCGCTCGCTTAAAAGTCGCGTAGATGCAGCTTTGCAGCGAGTGAAAAAGTCTAAGGTTTGGGATGACCCCAAAAAGCAAAAGAAACTAGAGAAGCTGTTAGCTGAACTGGAAGCTTTGGTGGGTGAGGGATTGGAAAAATGAAGCGGATTTTAAAGTAAAACTACTTAAATTCACATTAATTTAAGCTGAGTGAAGTACCTACACTGTATCGGCAGGAGCAGTGTAGGCTTCTGTTTTAGAAAAACTTCAACTAAAACAGCAGGAGTCCCGCAGTCTAACGGTACTCCGTTGAGTGACGGGAGGAATGCGCGTGAGGCTTACCCACTGAACAAATTATCTATAAACGCAACAGAATTTCTTATTCAATACGTAATACAATCTTGTCATGAAACAAGTCCTGACAGTATCTTGCAAGCTCCAAGTAACGCCTGAGCAGTCCATCAAAATTGATGCAACCCTTCAGGCGTTCGCTAATGCTTGTGAATACGTGAATCAAACTGTGCCGCCAACTCTGACAAATGAATTGGCGATGCAATCTTTGGTATATAACAATATCAGAGATATGTTTGGACTTTCGGCGCAGTTGGCAATCCATGCTATTAGACGGGTTTCTGGCAACAGAAAAACAGCTAAAAAAGATGGGAAGCCAGTCATCCGCTTTGCTCCTACTAGCGTCACTTACGATACCCGTATCTTTTCTTTTAGGGAAAAAGATTGGACAGTAAGTTTGACTACTACTGGTGGTAGGGAACGGTTTGTACTGGCTATCGGAAACTACCAACTTGGATTGCTCAAAGGTCAAAACCCCAAAACTGCTACTTTGTGCAAACGCTCTTATGGTAGTTACTATCTTAATATTCAGCTTGAATCTCAGCCAGCCGAGCCTCCACCTTGCAATCAAGTTTTGGGTTGTGATTTTGGTCGGACTGATATTGCGGTCACTTCTGATGGAGATACATTTAGCGGCAAACAAATTACCAAAGTTAGAAACCATTATGCCAAGTTGAGAGCAAATATCCAGCGAAAAGCCACGAAAGGCACACGCAGCGCTCGGCGTAGATGTCGAGAATTGTTGAAACGGTTGTCGGGCAAGGAAAAGCGCTTTCAGACCTTGGTAAATCACACTATCAGTCACCGCATCGTAACCAAGGCTAAGAACAAAAATCAAGTTGTCGCTTTGGAAGATTTGACTGGAATTAGGGAGCGCACAAACCAGCAGCCACGCTCGAAAAAAGAGCGGAGACTTAGCAATAACTGGGCATTCTTTCAGTTGCGCCAATTCCTGATCTACAAAGCTATAAAGCATAGCGTAAAGATTTTGTTTGTTGAGCCTAGATACACTAGCCAAACGTGCCACAATTGCAATCATATTCACCCTGTACAGGGTGAATCTTATAGAAACGGCAAAAAGTTTGCTTGTGGTCATTGTGGATGGAAAGGTGATGCGGACTTAAACGGCAGTAAGAATATTGCTGCTATTGGGGCTTTCGTAAATAAGCCCGAAGGTTCGAGATTGTTTTGCAATGTGCAAGATCATTTCAGGGCTATTGAAAGCCCACACTGTACCTGTACTCAGGTCAGTGCTGGGTAATTTACATGTTCTCTGTCCTTATTCGGCTGTACCTCATATCGGTTGAAAGCAATTTCGGTTTTTCTCGCCTGAAAACAATTTCGGTTTTTCTCGCCTTAGATCCCGCAACTAATTCTGGATACAGACTTCAGTGGCGGGATCTAAGGCGTAATAGTTAAAAATCCGGCTTTGGGAAAAAATCTGTGCGACCTAAAAATAACGACAAAAAGCTAGTCTCATTAGTATGGTTTCTAGTCTCCCTGTTCATCTCTTCGTTTCTGAGTGCAGTTGGATTATTTCTCAGCCTCTGGGTCATCGTACCAGCGGCCACACTGTCCCTGTTTCCTTTGGCAGTGGGAGCGCCAGAAATTAGCCCTTGGCTTGTAGGTATTAATGCATCGCCCGAATGCTAACCATCTTCAGACGACAACAAGGCTGGCTCTGCAACACATCCCTGGTGTGTAGCCTGCTTGCCCTGATCCTCAGCCTAATCCCCCTGCGACAGTTCCCAGCAGCCAATACACGGATCGCGGCCAAAGTCCAAGCAGTTTTGGGGGCAGACTATTTGGCCACCCTTCCTCAAATTGAACAGGCACAACTACGCCCTCAACCGTTTATCCTAGCAGATGCCTTCCGGGGAATCCCCGTCCGGGAAGTTCGCATTCCTGAAGGCGTTGTAGTTGCTTTCCCCGGATGGAGTGAAACTGAAACTCAACCTTTACCGGCGGATGCAAATTGGTAGATATCCGGCGATCGTCATCCTCTACGGAGGAGCTTGGCAAAGAGGCAGTCCAAATAGCAATCAGGAATTTAGCCGCTACATGGCTGCGAGGGGCTATTGTGTAGTAGCAATTGATTACCGCCACGCTCCCCAGTATCGGTTTCCAGCTCAGTTGGAGGACGTAGAAACCGCTCTATCGTATATCAAAACCCATGCCGATGAGTGGGAAATTGATATTAACAGAATTGCTCTGATGGGAAGGTCAGCCGGTGCCCATTTAGCATCGCTTTATGCTTATCGTTCAACTACAGTTCCAGTTCGGGCAGTAGTGAATTACTACGGGCCAAATAACCTGCTTCGAGGATATTACGATCCCCCTTTTCCCGACCCCCTAAACGTCCGAGCCATTCTGCGTGACTTTCTGGGAGGAACCCCCGACCAATTAGGAGAGCTTTACCGTCAAGCTTCTCCCATCAATTATGTTAAACCCAACCTTCCCCCTTCTCTACTGGTTTATGCAGGCCGCGACCATATAGTTGGGGCCTAGTTTGGACGCTCTCTACGAACAATTACAAGCCACTGGAAACCGTGCGGTAATGGTCGAAATTCCTTGGGCTGAACACGCCTTTGATGCGGTTTTTAATGGTGTGAGCAATCAACTGGCTTTGTATTACACAGAACGCTTTTTGGCTCCTGCTCTGAAGTCTTCTAATTACCAACCAAAATAAAGAAAAATCCTCAAAAACGAGCCTGACAACCCGCTCGACTTTAGTCCAGGGATCAAAGGCAGCAGGAGAGTTTAAATTATGGCTGCGTAAATTTTTAGCAGGGAGCTGATACGTAAATGAACACGTAACAGCCGTGAGGCTCCGAAAGCTTTATGTCCCCAGCTTCAAGACGCAACAAGAGACGCCAACTCCTGCAACTGTACGGAAATCACTGCTACTGGTGCAACAAGTCCATGCAGAAATCAGAAAGAACCATCGAACACTTACTCCCGAAAAGTCGAGGCGGGTCTAACGCACTCTCCAACCTGCGTTTAGCCTGCTTCAGTTGCAATAATTCGCGTGGAAATAGCCTCGAACCTCCGGACGGCAAGAACTTACGCACACAAAGAGCTCAACCACATGAGAAAATAGCTTAGGATTTTCGCACGATCGCGAATTTTCATAGCTAATAAACAAACTAACTTGCTCCTCAAAAAAGTCGCATGGATGACCTAGATGGACGGTTAAGCGCTCTAATTGCAGAGGTGCGCCAACACTCAGCCCCAAGCAAAAAATGGCGAACAGCCATGAACAAGCTGTTATTGCAAATTCAACAACTACCAGGAGTCAAAAAATCAGCTCATCCAAATTATCCTGTTGCCCTCAACCTTACTTTAGAATGGGTTAGTCGCGAGATTGCTAATTTTGAGCCGCGATCACCTTCTGTTTCAAAAAGTTTTGTCAACTGGATCAACGGCTACCTGGGTTGGCGAATTAAAGATTTGTACTCTCCTGACAAAGATGCTCCAATTAGTTTAGATGCACCGATTGCGGTGGATGCTGGGGAAACAACTCGGCTCGAACTATTACCCGATTTTACGCTCAGCGGGTTGGATGGCATGATTGAAAGTGTTCAGAAAGAAACCACTCAGCGAATTGGTCTCGAACTCGAACATTACATAGAGCAAGATCCAGAAGGCAAGCTAAGAAATAGCTACCCTCGTTCTAAGCCGGAGTGCAACTGCCAATTCCTCAGCCTGAGAAGAGTGTTAAAAGAACCCCCGGACAAGTTTAAAGACTTAGCAAAAGAGTTAAACGTTAAGTACCCAACTCTGACTTCTCACTGGGATAGAAAATGTGAACCTTCGTTGCAAGAAATAGCCCGCACTCTAGGATATAAACAGGAATCACAACCATGAACATCGCAGAAATACCTCTGTTAACAGTACCGCTAGAGTTAAAAGCTCACGAATTGGCTCGACAGTTGGCAGCCGTTCAAAGTACAGTCCAAAAAGGAAAACGAGTTTACTTGAATGCACTGGCAGTTTACGCAGTTTACAGCTATTTAAAATGGCTGCAAATTGAAACAGATTTTAATTCTTCCGATAGCTTCAATCCAGCAAAAACAGTCCTTGCTAATGTCGCTGACTTGCTAATTACTGGCATTGGTTCCTTAGAATGCCGCCCAGTTTTACCTGGTGAAACAACCATCTTCTTACCCGAAGAAGTAATAGAGAATCGGATTGGATATGTAGGAGTACAGTTTAGCGATCGCCTTGACTCCGTGCAACTATTGGGATTTGCTCCAAGCTTAGATAGCTTAAATCCACCGCAACAACTCGCGGTAGCAGAACTGATGCCGATCGACGCTTTAATTGAACAGATTACTCGTTTAGAAGAAGCGATCGCCTTCTTAGAAACTGACGATCCAGTGGCGATACAGGTACGCTCCACGATCCAAACTCAATCGCAGAGCAATATTGTTGCCCAATTAGAGCGTATTTATCGAACTTGCGAAGAGTACGAGTGGCGGTACGCAGGGGGAGAGATGTTAGCTGGGAGTACCGCAGGAGGGGAATTTACTCGTGAAAGTGCCGATAGCGCCGACACTGATTTAGAAGATTTAGCCGAAGCACTGCTGGAGAAGTTAGCAGAAATATGGAGGGATGCTGCGTAATTTTGGAAGGGATAGCTGATGTGTATATGTAGTATCCCCTTCGTAACCTGTAAAGAATATGGCAAAAGGATTCGGCCCGAAGAAAGCTCCCCAAACGACAAAACGCCAGACAGCACAATGGGATTCCATCCAAGAGCAAACCCGGTTTCGTTTATTCTTTCAATTATTAGACGCTATTTCAGAGAGTCGCAGGAATTTCCAAACGGTTGACCAAAGGATAGTGCCAGAAATTAACGTCGTGCTTGAAGCTAATCAAGCTCAACTTGATGAACACTTTGTTAAGGTGTTGCGATATCACTCGTCTGCGATACTATCTGAAGCACCACCCGCAGGGAAAAAAGGAATCGCTGCTCGACTTATGATGTTAAGCTACTGCATCCATGAATTTAAAAAAGGAAATGAAGCCAATAATTTAGAGATTGCCATTGCAGGTTATGAAATTGCTGTCACCGTCTTAACCTACGAAGCTTTTCCAGAACAGTGGGCAGCTTGTCAAAACTCTCTCGGTAATGCTTATCACCGCCGTTTGAAGGGCGATCTCGCCGAAAATCTAGAACGATCGATCGCCTGCTGCCAAAATGCCCTACAAGTATTGACTCGCGAATCTCGTCCCATAATGTGGGCAGAAATTCAAAAGAATTTGGCTATTGCTTATGGCAACCGAATTCGCGGAGATCGGTTAGAGAATGCAGAATTAGCAAGAATCGCTTGTTGCACAGCAATGGAAGTTTACACCCGCGAAGCAATGCCTGAAGCATGGGCTCAACTTCAAAACAATTTAGGTCTTATTTATCGCGATCGCATTTGTGGCGACAAGGCGGATAACTTGGAACAAGCGATTGCTTGCTATCAAAATGCTCTGTTATTCCGCACCCGCGAAGAATTTCCCAAACTTTGGGCTATGACTCAAATGAATCTGGCATCTGCTTACCGCCACCGAATTCACGGCGATCGGGTAGAAAATATTGAAAAGGCGATCGCAGCTAACAAAGCAGCATTACAAGTTTATACTCAAGACGAGTTTCCCGCAGATTGGGCAGGAGTGCAAACTAATTTGGGTAACGCTTACGTGCATCGACGTAAGGGCGATCGAAATGATAATTTAGAAATGGCTATTGCCGCCCATCAATCTGCTTTAAAAGTCTTTAACCCGGATGAGTTTCCTAGAGAGTGGGCTATGGCTCAAATGAATCTGGGTAAATGTTACTTCATGGTTGAATCACACGAAAAAGCGATCGCATCTTATCAATCTGCTTTGAAAGTTTGCACGCCAACAGCTTTTCCATTTGAAGGCTTTAACGCTGGAGAAACCCTTGGAAAAATAGCATTTGTAATTAAAGATTGGCAGTTAGCCATTGAGGGATACGGTATCGCGATCGAAGCCGTAGAAACCAGCCGTACTTGGGCAACTTCTGAATTTCGCCGCCAAGAGATTTTGGAAGAGGCGATCGACATTTATGCAAACATCGTGCAAGCTTGCATCAATAATAAGCAGTTAGATAAAGCTGTTGAATACGTAGAGCGATCGCGCTCTAAACGCCTCGTAGACTTAATGGCAAGCAATGACCTCTATTCAAGTGCAGAAATTCCTGCTGAAATTCAACAGTATTTACAGGATTTTGAACAGCTACAGCAGCAAATTGACAAAGAACGAGGGCGCAATCAACCTAGCAACGACTTTGATAATAGCAAACTTGATAATAGCAAACTTGATAACAGTCGCGCAGCACTAGCAGCTTACAATCAAATAATAGCTGATCTGGAAGCTGAAAAACTCCTAATTTGGGAACAACTTCGTCGCTTAGATCCGGTGCTTGCGGGTCAAATTCGAGTCAATCCTCTCAAATTCCCATCCATCCAGAAGCTTATCGACAAACCCACCACTGCAATTATTAGCTTTTACACCACTGTTAGCGACACCTTTATCTTCGTCGTGCGGCAAAACGAGATTACCCTGCAAAGTTGCGCTGATTTAGGATTTGAGACTTTGCACGGATGGATTTTCCAAAATTGGTTAGGACAATATGTTGAAGATAACAATTCTTGGAAAGAAGAGTTCGTTGGGATGTTAACTGAACTGGCACAACAGTTAAATTTAAACGATCTAATCTTATGGCATTTAGACGGAATTTCGGAACTGATTATAGTTCCTCATTTTGCCCTTCACCAAATCCCCTTCGCTGCACTACCCATCGGAGACAACCGATATTTAGGAGACAAGTTTCTCATTCGTTACGCACCTAGTTGTCAAGTCTTAGAATTCTGCCAGCAGCGCCCTTCCCCCGGCAATAACCTAAACTGTGGCACTATTGAAGATGCGACGGGCGACTTGCCTTGTGCCAGCTTTGAAGGAGAGCAAATCGCAGTTTTTTATAGTATCCCAGACAATCGACGCTTAAAAGGTCGCCATCAAGCCACGGTTAGTAACTATCGAGAACTGGCGCAAACCGTCCAAATCCTCCACTCTAGCCACCACGCCCAGTCGCGCTTTGACAATCCCTTTGAATCGACATTAATTTTAGGAGATGGCTGCATTACTTTAGGTCAGCTAATGACTCCTGCATGGCGTCTCCCTCAGTTGTCGGATGTATTTCTTTCCTGCTGCGAAACAGGATTGGGATTGAGTGAAATTACTGGTGATATCCTCACTTTTTCAACTGCTTTTTTGTCGGCGGGAGCCAGAAGTGTTATCAGTACGCTTTGGGCTGTCGATGATTTAGCTACGGCGCTTTTCTCCATTTTTTACTATCAAGAGTGGCAGCAGGGAAAGAATCGCCCAGAGGCTATTAGACAAGCTCAAGTTAAGTTGCGAGAGCTTACGGGCAATACCTTAGCTGCTAGTTATAAACCCCAACTCACAGAACTTTTGAAACAGAAACGTGAAGAAACCCACACGCTCCGCAAAATATCCGAGGCAGAACGAAAAGCTTGCTCCTCCGGTTCCTCAGAATATCAGCAATGGGATGAAGAATACAAAAAGTATGATAAAATTGGCAAACAAATTTATCTATCTCTCAAAAATTTAGATAAATTTTGTCAAGAATTAAAGCCGTTCTCTCACCCTTTTTACTGGGCCGCTTTTACCTGCACTGGGATTCGGTAAAATAGACTATTAAAGAGGAATTTAGCCACATCTGAATAAACCAGTATAGCAGTTCGTTCGAGCATTAGTTAGGAAAGGAAAGTTCAACTAATTCCGCAGGAGCCTCACGTTTCACCGCAACGGGAGAGTGTGAGAGGAATGGGGGTAAAAGTTGGGGGTTCGATACCAGTTGCAGATTTGGGTTCGACTGCTTTAACAGTAGTGAGAGGAATGGGGATAAAAGTTGGGGGTTCGATACCCCCAACTTTTACAATTTCTTGGCTAGTATTCGCAGATAATCTCGCTCACCAATCATTTTGAGTCCTAAATACTGTATCGCAGTATTTCAACCATATTTCCTTGGACTAGGAGTGTGAGACGAGAGTTAACAGTTTCGGTAAGTTTCCCCATAGTCTTGTATTCCAATAGTCCGGACACTTTTTCTATGGTCCAATAACTTATTCTCGCTTGACTTTGAGGCACCGTGGATAATTAAATCAATGTCACCTCTACCCCTGACTTGCATTTAATTCGACTTTTTTATGAGGCTTGCCCTGTAAGGCTTGTAGTATCGTTCCAAAAACGGTCCGGAGTATTGGTATTCGATTATTATCCGAACATATAAATCTAAACTTAGCGTACCAAACCAGCCAGCAGCCCCGACGCTTCCCGCTGCAAGCTCTGCCGATTATCATCGTAGCAATTAAGGACGTTCGAGCTGGTATGGCGGCTCAACTTCTGCGCCATTCGCGTATTGCCGTTGCTTGCATCTAACAGCGTCGTAATTGCAGCGTGGCGTATTCTGTGCGGGCTGATTCTTTTAGGAATTCCCGCAGCACAGCAAGTTGAGAAAACAAGCTTGTAAATAGCGTACCCGCTCAACCTCAACCCATATTCCCGCTTTGTCAAAGCAATAAATAAAGGATCGAGGGGCATTGCAGCTCCCCGCACGCTCAGCCAATCAGAAATCGCATCTGCCGTCGCGCTATGCAAGTCAATTAGCTGCGCTTGAGTTCCCCTACCTTTGCCGTAAATGTTCAGAGTTCGGGCTAGCGGGTCAAAGTCGCCTATATTGGCTCCGCCGAGCTCCCCCCGGCGCAACGCATTGTCCCACAGCAGCCGGAGAACTGCATAGTCGCGCTTTCCCTGGGGTGTACTCCTGTCAGGAATGGACAACACCGACTGCATCGCCGCCACATTCTCAGAAGCAACTCGGCCAAACCCTGTAGTATCCCGGTAAGGAACCACCTTCTCTCCTTCAACATCTACCAAACTCCACTCGCACTCGCCCACCTTCCGAGCAAAATTCACCAAACTTTTGATAGCCGCCAGCCGCCGATTAATCGTCGCTTCCTTAAGTCCCTTGTCGATTAGTTTGGCTTTATACTTGAGAACCACCGCGACAGCGGCGAAGCGGTTCAGCCGTAGGAACTCGCGCACCAATGCCGGGTGAGGTTCCTGCCCCGTCATTGTCGCAAAGAAATCGTACAAGTCTTTCTCATAAGCACGCCTAGTGTTGACAGAGCGCTTGGCAGCTAACAGCTCTGCCACGCTTGTCGCGCGTCGAAGCTATTTCTCCAAAGGAATTAGCAGCGTGTTCTAAGTCCATAGCCGGTCTGATAATTTGGCTTTCCAGACCAGATTACCCTCATTAGGGGTGCAAAAAGAAGGATAATTTACACCGCGAGCGACGGACGTACTAATAATGAGCGGCTTAAGCAAAACCCTTGCAGGTGCAGCGGCGCTCGCTGTACTCGATCGAACGAGTATAAATTTTGATGGTCAAACAATTAAAGCTGCCTTTTGGGGAAGTTCTGCCACCAGAGTTGCCTCCTCTCTCTCAAGAGGGCAACAGCACCTTTTCAACCTTTACAGACAACATGAAGTTGCCCGTTCACCGCTGGTGCGAGATGAGCGTGCGGGTTTCTCGGCCTCTTGGGTTGAAACCGTTATTCCTTTGCTAAAGCCTTAGAAGGGAGAGGTGCGACTGTCCTCAATAGCTAATACCGCTAAGCTCATTCGATCGCCAGATCAGACTTACCTGGGCGTACCGGATGATTTTATCGATCGCCCACTATTTAATGCAAGAGTGTTTGAGGAGCTTTTTCACGCGCGCGTGACGCGGGCTGATTGTCGCTCGGCTAACGCCCGCGACTGACGGCAATCTGTCGATCGCACGCCTGTCGCGGGCTGACTGAATTTACTATCACATTTAGATGGAAAGTGCTGTATGTAGGCTACTGTCAAACTCTCAAGTTTCCCGATCGCGAATAATGCGACTTTTCACCTCGTTGGGAATTCTGCAATCGTTCAAAATCTCATCTAGCAGCGGTGAATTCTTGCCGCAGTCGTTCGCAACAGCCACAGCAACAGCGCACTGATTCGCTACTGGCATTAGGGAACCGCTAGCGATGAAATCTTCTCGGACAATAGAAGCTAAAAACTCGGAGTCAAATTTAGCAATTTTAGTCAGCAATCCTGTGACAACTAATTTATCTACTTTGCGGCTGATGTCTGTAATTCGCAGTAAGGTGCGGGTAAAAGCGCCTATCTGGGACATGAATTCTTTCTTTTCTAAAAGAGCTATTTGATTGAAAGCAATCAGCGCTGAAGCTGCTCCCATGTTAATCAGTTCTTGATTAGAACTTTTAACAATTCGGTTGGTTAACTCAAAGGTCGCTTTTGCTAAATCGAACTCCATTGCTTTTATTCCTGAAGGATGATTCCAAATAGCCGTTTCTATCAATTTATACAATAGTTGTACTATTTCGGCAGCCGAATCGTTTTCTAAAGTTTCAAAAACAGCGATATTTTCTGAGGTCGCGACTACTTGCGAATTGACTGTTTCAATAAAAGCTTTCAAACAGTTTTGGCGCGCGCCAACGAGGGGAGACTTTGCAAAGACTGGCAGCAATTGCTGTAACTCAATGGGTTTTTTCTGTTCGGCAAGGGCTAGTAGGACTGCCGAGGCATCAAGGGCGACATCTCGCGACTGGTCTAAACACAGTTTGGCGAGTTCAGAAATAGCTGTTTGCGAGTTATTTTCTGCTTGCTGGCGGTACAATTTAATTAGGGCCGATCGCACTTCTTTTGAATCCGCATTTTTTTGTAAGTAAGGTTCGAGTTGAGGAGGAACATTATTGAGTTTCTTGAGGATATTAGCTGTTTGTGATGCTGGCAGTGTGGGAAGTAATTGTTCGAGAATCTCTGCCAAAAGCTGCTGTATCGATAGGTTATTGGCAAGGGCATCTATCGCGCGAATGAATTCTACAGGAGCTCGATCTATCGCCGGCATAATCCACTGAACCAAACCTAATTGCAGTTCGCTACTGAGGGGATGCAAACCATTACCATAAATTGCTAGTTCTCTGAATACTAAAGTAATAGTTGATGCTCGATTAGCTGGGATAGTTTCTATGGGGATTTTTAGTAAACTAGCAGCAACTAAATCAGTCGCACCACTGTGAACTGCTGATGTAATAGCAGCGAGATTGCGCCCCGTTAAATCCTCTATATCCCTTGGCAAGCTATCGCTGAATGTACTCTTTAAAATCGCTTCTAGCAAGGCTGTATCTGATGCAGCAGCGCGGCCGACAGCAGTGGCGGAAACCGCAGTCCAGTATTTGCCTAGTGGGGCGCGGAGTGCATCTTGCCAAGTGGTTCCGAAGAGTGTGTCGCCGGCAGCTAAAAAGTTTGGTAGCAGGCTGCTGAGAAGTTTTGTGGTGTTTTCTTGTTCTTTGAATTGTTCGGAAATTGGTTGAGAGATAATTGTTAGCAGAAATTCTCGCTGTACTGTTGCCGGAATGCCCGGAGTTAGGTAAAGTTCAATGACGGTAGAACGAACGTTGCCGCCGAAGAGAAAATAATATTTTTTCAGGCTTTTTAAAATTTCTAAGTCTATGCTATCTGTCCGTTTATTCGCATAAGTTTCACAAAAAACACCGATGAATTTTCCCCAAATTTGATAGCGTTCTTGTCGTCGTTTATTTTCGGTTGTTTGAGACTGTCGGCTATTTTCTGCTGTTTGAGACTGCGGGTTATTTTTGGTTGTTTGTGGCTGTCGGTTATTTTCTGCTGTTTGAGACTGCGGGTTATTTTCTGCTGTTTGCGGCTGTCGATTGGCGATGGCTGCTAGGGCTCGCTCAAATCGAGAAGTTTCAGCGGGCGATTCGAGATTCACCTGCAAAACTGGGGGGAACCGCCCTAGTAATTCGGCCGCTGTTTCGGCTGCTTTGTTAATTAGTTCCGGGCCGACATTTCCTAGCAGTTGTACTGCCACTTCCCAGGCGGCGTCTCTGTGGCGCTGCGGTGCTCCTCTGGCTGCCGCCAGCAGGGTTTCTTGGAAGCTGTAGTCTCTAATAAGGGCTATTCCTAGTAGGGACAGCAAAACTGTTGAGGATTCCGGTTCGGTGCGGGAAACGCTGGCAAAGGTAAGGGCGCGAAAAGGCAGGATTTTGGTTGTGTCTAATTCCTGAGAAATTTGGCTGAATTCCGGCAGGCTCAGGAGGGTTAAAAGTTGGCGAAATATTGACCAAATATAATATCTCGAATCGGCAATTTTAGAAGCAATTAAATCATTTTTAAGTTGGTCTTTGGCTCGTTCGCCTGTTTCGCTCGTATTCATCCAACGGGCGACCGCATATTCTAAAAATGTCTGGTGAAAAAAACCATAACGCTTCCCTCCCAATTCTTTTAAAATTCCGTCACTTTTGAGTGAATTGTAAGCCGAGAAATCAGTTTCGCTGAGGTCTAAATCACCCTCGTAAACAAAGTCACGCAATCTCTCTCCTGAGCTTTCATACATCAGCCGCGCTAGTTTCAAGCACAGTTTTTGTTTGGCTAGGCTGAGATGCCCAGACTGCAAGTTGTGGCGGACTTTGGCAATTTTCCAATCCCAATATTTTTCGTAGAGCTGGCTCACTGTTAAATCTTCGGGAACCGTTTCTTCAGCAGCAAACAACTCGCAAAGTAAAGCTAGCAGCAAGGGATGACAAACGATTTCTTGTAGGGATACGCTGTCGGCGGAAAGGGCAATAATTTTGTTAGCAAAAGATTGCTGGCTTTCTAAAGTGCTGAATCCGGGTTTGGTTTTAATGAATTCTTGCGCGGCAGTTTTGACTTCTTCGCCCGTGAAGGGAGTAATTTTGCAGTTGTCGCTGACGCTTTCTCGGAATCCGGCAAAGCTTTCGTGGTACGGTTCAAAAAAGTTGCTGTAGTCGGTATCGCGGCAGGTGAAAACAACTGTTGTGCCCATTTCTAATAACTGGGATAAAATGCCGCGCAACACCGGAACTAAAGGTTTTGTCAGTACAATATCTAAAGTGTCAATCAGGAGAATGCCGCGACTTTGTTGAGCTGTTAGTTGTTGGGCAATTTCCATAATAGATTGTCGCTTGCCGCTAATTTTTTCACCGAGTTCTAGGGCAAAGGTTTCAGCGGATTCGATTAAATCGTCGCATCGCGCTAAGGCTAGCCAACCGTTGCCTGATTCACTTTGTTCGGCGTGTAGTTCGTCGTAGATGCTGCCGAGGATGGTGCTTTTGCCGTATCCGGCGGCTCCTAAAATGGGGACGATGCGACGCTTGTTTTCAAAGACTCCAGCACGTATTTCTTTAAGGCACTTGGACAGCAGGGTTTCGCGGGGAATGGGAGGAAGAATGTAGGGATTGAGGGCGGCTCTGGCACGAGCGCCGCTGCGTTCTATTGCGACAAGCAGTTCGTCAATTTGTGGGTCAATAGGTTCCGGTTCCGGTTCTGTTTCGGGACTGACTATTTGCTGCCAGTCTAAGTCAAGAACATGGCAAATCTCCATGAAAATCGATCGATAAATCCTCTTCCCCGTAAAAAATCTGTTAACAGTTGACCAAGCTGCGATCGCCATTTCAACAGCCAGCGCCTTCTGCGTCAAGTTTTTGCGTTCCAAAGCTCTTTTGGCGAGTTCTATTCCTTTGGCTGTGGCTTGGAGAGTGCGCTTTGACATAGGGCGTGTGAAGAGTATTCGTGTCAACTTAACCTGAACAGGACTTACGCACGGGTGGCTAGAAACCAGGTTTTTTGCATCATATCAAATCCCGTGGCATCGGATATTGATATTACCCACCGTCGAACCATCAGGGCACAAGCGGTGTCCCTACAATTAATCCGGCGATGGTTAGCTCACAAGAGGGCGATAGATGATTCTGAGGTAGGGAAACGGCATTGCCGTGTCCAGAATTGCCGCGTTGTCGCTGGTTACATCCGAATCGTCAACAGTCAACAGTCAACAGTCATTCCAGTGCAACTACCTCAACTCATACACCAACTCATACAAATTTGTCAACCACTCAAATCTGAACTCAAACACCCCCCTGCAAAAATCGAAGTTGTAAGGTTTAAAACCCAATTTGGGGGGTACATGGAATTTACACCAGAACCTCTGCACGCGGCTTGGCAGCAAGTCCGCAAGCGTAGTCGCAGCGCTGGAATTGACGGCATTACGGTTGATTTGTTTGCCGGTGTTGCCCGATACCAGTTGCAGATTTTGCAGCAGCAGTTGCAGCAGGAATCTTATTTTCCGCGTCCGGCTAAGGGTTTTTACCAACCCAAAGCCAACGGCGGCAAGCGTTTGATTGGTATTCCTACGGTTAGGGACAGAATTGTGCAGCGCTTTTTGCTGGACGAACTGTATTGGCCGCTGGAGGATGTTTTTCTCGATTGCAGCTACGCTTACCGTCCCGGCAGGGGCATACAGATGGCTGTCAAACACCTCTATTCCTATTATGGATTCGGGCAGGCTTGGGTAGTCAAGGCTGATATTGAGAAGTTTTTTGACAACCTTTGTTGGCCGCTGCTATTGAGTGATTTGGAGAAGTTGCAATTAGAGCCGATTTTGCGCCAGTTAATTCAACAGCAGCTTGGGTCGGGAATTGTTGTTAAGGGTCAGTGTTTGTATCCGAATCAGGGAGTTTTGCAAGGGGCGATTCTTTCTGGTGCTTTGGCTAATTTGTACTTGAACGAGTTTGACCGACTTTGTTTGAGTCACGGTTGGAATTTGGTGCGCTTTGGCGATGATTTTGCAATCGCTTGTGCCGATTCTATTCAAGCTAATCGCTGTTTGGAACAGATTAGTTCTTGGCTGGGCAGTTTGTATTTAAAACTTCAGCCAGAGAAGACGCGGATTTTTGCACCCGATGAGGAGTTTACTTTTCTCGGTTATCTGTTTCGCAATGGAGAGGTTTTTGCACCGGAACTCCCAAAAACTACGGCAAAAGGGAGGGTGGCGCGGGCTTCGGGAACTTCTTTTAGTCGGGCAGTAACTCGCAAAGTACCTGTGTTTTCTGGAAAGCCTTTGGCTTGCAGTATTTCTGTGAAGCGGATTGTTTTGCCACGCGCTAATTCGGAACATTTTTGGAGGGAACCTATGAGTACGTTGTATGTCACGGATCAGGGAGCTTATTTGAGCATTCAAAACCAGCAGTTTCAGGTTTATTACCAGCAGGTATTGCGGATAAAAGTTCCGGCTAGTCGGGTAAGCCACATTATTTTGTTTGGCTGCTGCAATGTGTCTCACGGGGCTGTATCTTGTGCGCTGCATCAGCGGATTCCGATTCTATATTTGTCGCAGCGGGGTCGCTATTTCGGGCGGTTGCAACACGACGGGCGGGCGAAGGTGGAATATTTGACTAAGCAGGTAAGTTGTTCTATGAATCCTGAGTTTGTTCGCCTGCAAGCGGAGGCAATTGTCCGGGCGAAGCTGCATAATTCACGGATTTTGCTGATGCGATTGAACCGCTATCGCAAATCGAAGGATGCTAGTCAAACATCGGTTTTGCAGGCGGTGGAAATGCTGGAAATGCTGATGGAAAGTTTGCATTTGGCTGAGTCTATGGATGCACTGCGGGGTTATGAGGGGAAAGCGGCGACTGTTTATTTTCAAGCTTTGGGTTCTTTGTTTTCGGGCCCGTTTGTGTTTGAAGTTCGCACTAAGCGCCCTCCTACTGATCCGATTAATAGTTTGCTGAGTTTGGGCTACACTTTATTGAGTCAGAATGTGAGTTCGTTTGTGGAAGCTGTGGGGCTGCACACGCATTTTGGGAATCTTCACGTGCCCCGTGACAATCACCCGGCTTTGGTTTCAGATTTGATGGAGGAGTTTCGGGCTCAGGTTGTGGATTCTCTGGTAACGTATTTGATTAATTCTCAGATTTTTATTGCGGATGATTTTACGCGGCCAGATGAACGGGGTGGCGTTTTTCTTCAACCTCATGCTTTGAAGAAGTTTCTCAAGCATTGGGATGAAAAGTTGCTGTCGGAGACGACTCATCCGCATACTGGTTATAAGGTGGCGTACCGTCGCTGTTTGGAATTGCAGGTGCGGGAGTACATCTCAGCGTTGATGGGAGAGGTTGAGGTATATCGGCCGATGATGTGGGATAAGTAGGGCTCGGTGGGTGAGAGAAAGGGATTTTTTCTCTGTTTGTTAGTTCCACGGTTGTCTAATTAGCTTTTTCGTGGGGGGTAGGTGATGTCTGAAACCCTTATTCTGTCGTTACCCCCCACGAATTTCTTTTGGGGTAAAGGTTTGGAAGCCTTATTTTACTGTAGGTTGCTGACTTGTTGAGAATATCCTGCTTTTATTGACTTTAAATTTTGACCCCCACGAAAAAGTGCTGTAGACTTATCTTAGGGTAAGGCTTCTAGGAGCTAGCCTTTAAGCTTCTTCGGAAGTTGAATTAATGGAAATTCATCAAAAGCCTTGTTTAGTCTTTTAACATCGCGCTTTAAGCTTCTTCGGAAGTTGAATTAATGGAAATTGACCTGGTGTAAAGTCTTCAGCGACTTTTAGTTTGCCTTTAAGCTTCTTCGGAAGTTGAATTAATGGAAATTTGCTAGAGTAAGGCTATAGACATTTCCATTTGGATTACCTTTAAGCTTCTTCGGAAGTTGAATTAATGGAAATACTATCCTCCTCTGGTTTGCAACTTGCAATTTGAACTTTAAGCTTCTTCGGAAGTTGAATTAATGGAAACGTTGATCCCGGCTGAGTTTGGAGCATACTCAGTCATAGTGCGCTTTAAGCTTCTTCGGAAGTTGAATTAATGGAAACGTGCAGGAGCAGCCATGGAACCAGGTAAAATCGAACCTCTTTAAGCTTCTTCGGAAGTTGAATTAATGGAAACCGAACTTTCCGTCGTATTGATTGATTCGCCAGTATTAGGCTTTAAGCTTCTTCGGAAGTTGAATTAATGGAAACGCAACATGTGCAGCTAAATAGTCATCGTTGACTCCAGCTTTAAGCTTCTTCGGAAGTTGAATTAATGGAAACCAGTTATATTGGGTGAATAATTTTTGTGCATACTTCTTTAAGCTTCTTCGGAAGTTGAATTAATGGAAACACTTGTTTTGGTTTCTACAGCTACCGTATCAGGCTTTAAGCTTCTTCGGAAGTTGAATTAATGGAAACAAGCAAGGATGATTAGAACGAAAGTGAACAGAAAGTAAACTTTAAGCTTCTTCGGAAGTTGAATTAATGGAAACCACCTTTATCATCGGCTTTGTTCGGGTCAACAGATCTTTAAGCTTCTTCGGAAGTTGAATTAATGGAAACTTTGCCTTTGCTGAATTGCATTTTCTTCTTGTAGAAGCTTTAAGCTTCTTCGGAAGTTGAATTAATGGAAACAGACTCCCCGGTTTCGGGGTCGATATCTCCATAAGCCTCTTTAAGCTTCTTCGGAAGTTGAATTAATGGAAACATGGGGCTCGCCCGTGTCCGGGTCGATATCTCCATCTTTAAGCTTCTTCGGAAGTTGAATTAATGGAAACGTCTTGGCAACTGGAGCATAATGCGTTTCCATTTGATCTTTAAGCTTCTTCGGAAGTTGAATTAATGGAAACGATTTCCGTCACAGTCGGTCTGATTGGTTTCAATGTAGCCTTTAAGCTTCTTCGGAAGTTGAATTAATGGAAACTAGGCTCAGTGTCCCCATTGGAACTGGGCTTATCAACTCTTTAAGCTTCTTCGGAAGTTGAATTAATGGAAACCATATACCTTGGCCTGGCTCAATTGGTTCGCCGCATCTTCTTTAAGCTTCTTCGGAAGTTGAATTAATGGAAACCACAGGTGTACACTTTCTTACACGTGTCCCCGTCTTTCTCTTTAAGCTTCTTCGGAAGTTGAATTAATGGAAACTACATTGGAATTTGGTTCTGCAAACAATTTTTCCAATCTTTAAGCTTCTTCGGAAGTTGAATTAATGGAAACTAGGGTCAGTAGGACCTGCGGGAACTGGAGGAGGAGTTCTTTAAGCTTCTTCGGAAGTTGAATTAATGGAAACCTTCCTCTGAATTAGCTATGTCTATGTCGAGTAGAATCTTTAAGCTTCTTCGGAAGTTGAATTAATGGAAACTTTTGCATTTTTGCTTGTGCTATTTCAAGACTAAAACTTTAAGCTTCTTCGGAAGTTGAATTAATGGAAACTTCAACAGATTAATTGCCAATTGAGTTTTCTCGTTACGTCTTTAAGCTTCTTCGGAAGTTGAATTAATGGAAACTGGAAGATTGTTATTAGAGTATCGAACAGTTTCTGCTTTAAGCTTCTTCGGAAGTTGAATTAATGGAAACGTGAACGGACCGGGCTGAACGGGGGTCACAGGAGTTCCAGCTTTAAGCTTCTTCGGAAGTTGAATTAATGGAAACGGGGTTTCCCCGGTGGCGGTTTGCCATGGAAGTAAATCTTTAAGCTTCTTCGGAAGTTGAATTAATGGAAACCCCCTTATGGTTGCTCCTGTTTGGTAACAGTTTGCACATCTTTAAGCTTCTTCGGAAGTTGAATTAATGGAAACGAAGTCAGGCATGCGTTATCACAAAACCATAACCCGGAGGCCTTTAAGCTTCTTCGGAAGTTGAATTAATGGAAACTACCAGGCCACTTTGCAACTGTTGCTGCAAAAATCTTTAAGCTTCTTCGGAAGTTGAATTAATGGAAACAAGAAATCCCGACTGAATCCCCAAAGCCCCCAGACACCAGCTTTAAGCTTCTTCGGAAGTTGAATTAATGGAAACAGGGTAGGCCCTGGCCGTGGAAAAATATTTCCACGTCTTTAAGCTTCTTCGGAAGTTGAATTAATGGAAACATGAAAGTAATACCAGCGGCATTCGGCGAGTACTGCTTTAAGCTTCTTCGGAAGTTGAATTAATGGAAACATTCTACAACTAGCAGATCTTCCCAACCGAAACCTTCAGCTTTAAGCTTCTTCGGAAGTTGAATTAATGGAAACTTTATACCTTGAGGTAGGTCGGAAACCTTTCCAACTCCACTTTAAGCTTCTTCGGAAGTTGAATTAATGGAAACATTGTTAAGACTTTCCTGAAAGTCTTCGAGACCCCTCTTTAAGCTTCTTCGGAAGTTGAATTAATGGAAACTTGAACCATCAGCCTACCAACCACTGGAGGTAGTCCTTGTGCTTTAAGCTTCTTCGGAAGTTGAATTAATGGAAACCAGCTTCCACATTTTGTGGAGCTTTTTTATCATGGCTTTAAGCTTCTTCGGAAGTTGAATTAATGGAAACAATTTAGGCTACAACACCTCCGATTTGATTAGCAAAATTTTGCTTTAAGCTTCTTCGGAAGTTGAATTAATGGAAACCTTGTACGTAACAAGATCGATAAAAATACATCGTTCATCTGCTTTAAGCTTCTTCGGAAGTTGAATTAATGGAAACTTTCGGTCGTAACGCACACTACCCTTATCGCTTGTAGCGACTTTAAGCTTCTTCGGAAGTTGAATTAATGGAAACTATATGTGGTGCAAGGGAATTGTCGTTACCGCGGAACTCGGCTTTAAGCTTCTTCGGAAGTTGAATTAATGGAAACATTTCCAGTTGTTCATATCGGTTGTAGACTGTTGTTGGACCTTTAAGCTTCTTCGGAAGTTGAATTAATGGAAACTCTTGCCAGTTAGTGGTTGGCTCAGGCCCAAGAAGAACCGCTTTAAGCTTCTTCGGAAGTTGAATTAATGGAAACCTTTCTTTAAGCCATTCCATCAAAGAATCATAACTTCTTTAAGCTTCTTCGGAAGTTGAATTAATGGAAACCATTTAACAATTCATCGGAATTTTCTGGAGAATACTTCTTTAAGCTTCTTCGGAAGTTGAATTAATGGAAACTTTTAAGCTTAACCCAGTATTCACACAATACTTCTTTAAGCTTCTTCGGAAGTTGAATTAATGGAAACCAGGGTTTCGAGTTTCTCGTACGAAGCCTAAATAATCTGCTTTAAGCTTCTTCGGAAGTTGAATTAATGGAAACTGTCTTTTTCTTTAACTACTAGATACCATTTATTTAAAACTTTAAGCTTCTTCGGAAGTTGAATTAATGGAAACTGTGGCATGGGCGGCGGAGATCCTACAGGCTCACTACTTTAAGCTTCTTCGGAAGTTGAATTAATGGAAACTATTCCTGTATCTCTCCCTCCTCCTCGTGATCGTTCTTTAAGCTTCTTCGGAAGTTGAATTAATGGAAACGGATCAAAACCCCTCCCTGTATTAGAGGGCCTGGGCTCTTTAAGCTTCTTCGGAAGTTGAATTAATGGAAACGAGCTACTGCCGGGGTGGCAGCTAAGCTTAAAGCCAAAGCTTTAAGCTTCTTCGGAAGTTGAATTAATGGAAACGAAACAACTTCAGCCTTTACTGAAACAGAAAAGAATATCTTTAAGCTTCTTCGGAAGTTGAATTAATGGAAACAGTGAGCCTCGCAGTCTATCCTGTATTCATTGATGCTTTAAGCTTCTTCGGAAGTTGAATTAATGGAAACCCGCAAAAGATGATGTGAACATGCCACCAGACTTCTTTAAGCTTCTTCGGAAGTTGAATTAATGGAAACATAATCTCGTGTGTGCAGAATGTGAGCGTGCCAAACTTCTTTAAGCTTCTTCGGAAGTTGAATTAATGGAAACAACTAGACAGTGCCCAAGCTCGCGGGAATGCTGCCAAAATCTTTAAGCTTCTTCGGAAGTTGAATTAATGGAAACGTCATTGGGGCTGGCGTAATTGTCAGCTCACCCGTTTCCTTTAAGCTTCTTCGGAAGTTGAATTAATGGAAACATAAGTCCACGAACCATAAAAACGGAAGCTATCCGCAACTTTAAGCTTCTTCGGAAGTTGAATTAATGGAAACGCTAAAAGGAATTAGATTCCAGCAGGGGCTGGAGCTTTAAGCTTCTTCGGAAGTTGAATTAATGGAAACTGGTTGATTTGGGTTGGTAGGATCGACTACGGCATCGGCTTTAAGCTTCTTCGGAAGTTGAATTAATGGAAACTTGATTTCTCTCGGAACGTCTTCCCATTCAACTTGACTTTAGGCTTGTTCGGAAGTTGAATTAATCCCAACTGATTAGCCCCAGAGAGAGAGTTGGGCGGAGTGAAACGCAGGGTTCGCTTCACTCAACCTACGAAACTCATATACGAACTCATATACACCCCCCTCGTACTCGAATACGAACTCAAATACCCCTCTGAGAACATAGAAATACAGGGCCCAAAGAGAGCGAGAGAGAGCAAAACAAACATCTCTCAAACCGCCACTTAGCCCCAGTACCACATTCATCAGAGGGAAAACATGACCGCAGTATACATCACTCAACCCGGTTCAATTCTCAGCGTCCAACAGCATCATTTCCAAGTAATCCACCGAGAAAACTTGTGTCAAAGCGTGCCAATCAAGCAAGTCACCCAAATTATTCTGTTTAGCCTTTGCCAGTTGTCACGTCAAGCCGTCATACTAGCATCGTCCCGCAAAATTCCCATCTACTTTATCAGTCGCCAAGGCGAAGAATTGGGCAACTGCGAACCCCAAAGCCAGCCTGAACGACCTGCAAAACATCGCTTCCAGCAAATCAAACGCCTGCAAGACCCAGAATTTGTTCGCGCTTTTGCTGAGAGCATTACTTGGGCAAAAATGCACAATGAAAGCGTCTTACTCCAACAGTTGCAGGTCAGCAATCTTGCATTCGAGCCTGAAGTTTACCGCGCCTTTTTCAAATTGTTAATGGATGACTTGCCGATGGCTTATTCCCTCGATGAACTGCGGGAGTACGATGTCACCGCCGAAAGCTTTTATTATCCCGCCCTTGGTTCATTGCTACCCTTGCAATTGGGTTTTCGGTGGCGCGACTTGCAGCATCCGTCAGACCCCATTAACCGAATGCTAAATCTGGGAAATACCCTGTTGCACCAACAAACATCTACTTTTGTGCAGGTACTGGGATTGGATGCCGACATCAGCCATCTGCACGTTCCCAGCCAGCACCAAAAACCCCTTGTTTGCGATTTAATGGCAGAATTTCGCCCGATGCTGGTAGATGAATTAGCCGTCAACTTAGCCAAATCCCGCATCATTACCGCACGAGATATTATCCCTCAAAACGGTAGCGGAGCCTTCCTGTCGCCTCGCGCCCTCCAAACATTCATTCAGCATTGGGAAGAGAAACTGCGAACCTTGGTAACACATCCCCACGCAGGAACCGTTAGCTACCGCCACTGTTTGGAATTGCAAGTACGGGAATATATCGCCTGCGTGTTGGGGGACGTTCAGCATTACCGACCGCTGGTTTGGACACTCCCCAAAAATAACGCTGCTGCCAATTCTAACGACTTGGAAGATGAATATCCCCTACTGGTCAAAATGTAATATACCTCGACCATGTTTCTTGTGGAACAGGCCGAAAAGCCTGTTCAAGACTAACTTTTCTGGGGAGGTCTAATGTTTTACCTCATCTGCTACGACATTGTAGATGACCGCCGCCGCCTGAAAATTTCTAAATTATTAGAAACCTGCGGTTGCCGAGTTCAGAAGTCGGTTTTTGAGTGCGTGTTGGATGAAAAACGGCAAGAACAACTGCAAAAACGGCTGTTGAAATTGCTGAACAAACGGCAAGACCAAATCCGATTCTATCCTCTTTCTGCTCACTGTCGGTGCAAAGTAACGGTGCTGGGAGTGCAACCAAAGTTTGCAATAGACGATGAGGCTTTCATTGTTTAGATAGCCGGAAAGTTCCTGATATTGGGAAAACGGGAGGATATATTTTCTCCCTTTTCCCCCAGGGGGGATTTATGAGCGATGAAGCTGCTAAATTTAGGCTGCGGTTTTCTCCAAAAGTCCAAAAACAACTGAAATCGCTCCCTGTTAAAGTTCAAAAGCAATACCGCAAAGCTTTTAAAACGATCGCATCTGAGGGCCCGGAATACAGAAGCTTGAGAACCCACCGATACAGACACCAAAAAGGTGAAATTTGGGGTTCTGCGGCTTCGATGGCTCTGAGGTTTTATTGGAAGTATGCGGGAGAGCAAACAATTTCGATTCAGGAAATTGATTCGCACTAGCAGCGGTTGAGTGATTTTGGGAGATACCTCGCTGGCTGGCTCAATATCTGTCATCAAAAGGAAGGTGGAATCCATGCACAGCTCTGAAATCAGGTCAATTATGGACAGAGGTGGAGATTTAATTTCAGCACTACCACTAAAAGATTTGAGGAGAATGCCGCCTGCACTTAAATTATCTGCGAACTTGAACTTTACCGAAATTCATCCCCCGCGCTTTGATTACGGCGAGATGGTGCGCTGGGTGGGTGTTGGCGAAGAAGGTGACTGGGGGATAGTTATTGGCAATTTTTACAACTACGAACCACGTCGGTGCTGTTGGATTTGGTGCTACATAATTTGGCTGGCTGCTGATTCTAAGAGTGTCGGTTGGTGTCAGTTTGATACGGCGCGGGAGGAAGATTTAGAGGTTTTTGAGGATGAAAAAGCCGCGAAGTTTGACAAGTAGAGAGCGCAACTTGATTGCCATTTACAGTCAATGCCAATTGGGTATGACACCGAGACAGTTTTATGCTAAATGGGGAGTGACTCATGAGGAAATCGCTTTTATTTGTTCCCGTTCTAATTCGACTGTACGGGGTTGGTTTAAGCGGGATAAGAGCCGAAGGTTTCCTACCGCTGTCGATTTGCGTCATTTGGCAGTAATGGACTTCCTGCTAGAGCATTTTGAGGAAATTCCCGGCGAGCTCAGGAGCCGGCTGTGTCCGCCTTCTCAAAGTTAAAAGTCAAAAGTGGGCACTCTGTTCTGCTTTTTTACTTTGAGTGCATATCACAAATCAGTCAATTTGTCAATATCACCCTGACCTGTCTTTGAAAGTGCAGTTTCATTACAGTCTTAGTATGGCTTCTTTGAAGTCGAATTAATGGAAACACCTGCATTTAGGTACCCTAAAGTACAAGCCGTTGGCGATTTCGCCAGCGGCTTTTACTCGTTAACAGATTTAGAGACTCTATAACAACAATTAACAATGTAGTGGGTGCGTCAAGGAGGATTATTTTCGTTCTCAACTAACAATCTTACAACTGACGCAGGGGGTAACAAACGGTTCGTCAGAACGAGAATTTTTGTGATGATTCAAAATTCCACAACTGACGCACCCTACCACTAGGAATAACGCACTATTGCAATTCGTCTGTTTCGAGGCGGTTGAGTACCCAACCAACTATATCAGAATAAATGTAGTAGGGAGTAGCGCCACATCCCACAAAAGATGGTTTTTCCATATCTAACAATTCAAAAGTTACGCGGCATATTTCAGTCATTACCAGCAATATTTCTTCCGGGTCACAAGCTTTTATTGCTTCAGCTTTTACTTCGTTTTTTACTTTTTCCTCTGCCGATTCGCGATCTGATTTTAACATTTCCCACATGGTTGTTTTTGATACACCCTTCGCAAGATGAATCATTTTATTTCTTTTTTTCACCCAATATTCTAACATCAGCAATGATTCTTTAATATATTCCCAATCTGCACTGTCTCTTTCATTAAAATCTATCAAAGTAGTAACCAGTTTAGACTTGTCCCAACGGTCTTTTAGCCAATAAGGTTTCTTGTCAAACTCGTGGTTTTTAATTTTACTACTTTTGCTGGCGAATTTCTCCCACAGTTCTGGTTCAAATAACTTTTTTTGCAACTGCAAATCATAGATATCGCCTACAAAGTATTTACGACCACCTAAAGCAATAATTAAATAATTTAGCAATTCTTCATAAAATGAACTCAAGCGCGACAAGAAGTTTGCTACTTGATTTAGTTCCCAATAAATGCGACACTGAGCATATAAATTCAGCCAAGCTTCATAATTTTGCTCTAACTCAGTAAGCGCTGAAATGGCCGGATTAGAGTTAAGGATATTTTGGGTTTCGCCACAGTCTAAATTGGTAAAACCCAAGCCTAATTTGAGGGCTACAATTACCGATTCTATCGCGGTTTTACTATTTTTAATATCAGCTTTATCTACTATTCCGTCGGGGAGTGAATTGAGACTATTTTGCCAATCATTGAGAATTAGAATAGCGCCGTCAAAATCCCAGCGGGAAAGCAACTGCTTTACTGTGTCGTATTTTTGACTCCGCAGGTGTCGCCAATACAAAGTTAGTTTGCAGTCAGAAGGTTCTCCTTGCAAAATTCTCTCTAAGTTTAATTCGGGATCTATAAAAACTAAGTTCTTAAAGTTTGAATCAATGGCTTGAATTTGTAAGGCTGTTACCATGTTACCGGTGCCACCTTTGATACTCACCAGAACAAAGTTTTTGTTAGGTTCAGTTTCAGCAGACAAGAAATTTTGTTTTTCAGCATTCGCAATTTGTTTGAGGTATTTTTTATATTCGCTGAGGAGAGGTTCTAATTTATTTGCTTCTATTGTGGCATCAATAATTTGTTTGTCTAGGGTGAATGGTAGGTTTTCCAATTCCCGCCACTTGACTAAAATGTCGTACAAAAAGATTGTATCTTTTTCGTGTCCGTCAGGGGTTTGAGGTGTCACTTGGTTGGTAACAAATATGTAACCTTTTGTTGCACCGAGACTGATAGCTTTTTGAATGCCCCCCCCAATGCGGACTGGTTTAATTCGAGGATGCCATTCACCCGGATTATCTCGGTACTTTTCTAGCAAAATTTCTGTTAATTTGCGGCTAGTTTCTTTGACGCCAACAGGAAATCCTAAATCAGGGTAAAGGATGGTTTCAATATAGCTGCGCTGTTTTTCCCACAATTCTTTTAGATTGGATGGCAATTTAGCAATTTGTTCGCCTATGTTGGGTTCGTTAGACAAATAGTCAATGGGTAAATAGTAGTTTTTGCCTTCTATAGGAATTTGGATAGCGAGGTCTGAAGTACCGATATTTGCAATTAAGATAGCCATGATTTTTGGGATTGATGATTTGGTATTTTAGAGGGCGGACACCGGGGCACCGCCCTACGGCGGTGTTCAAAGTTTCCCTTGGTTTAACAAATAGGCGTTACTTTTTGTCTCGCTGTTTGATGCGATTCAAAATCCAATTCCAGCCGCCTGTACCCAACCAAGTTAAGACTCCGGCTGCTACTCCGGCTGCTACACTCAATAATAAAATTAAAACGGCTGGATGAATTGTATCTATTTTCCAAGTGGGGTTCAAGCTTAATGGCTGTTGGATGTAGTTGGCAATGCTGGAGGCGATAATGCCACCGATACCTACGGCTACGCCGATAACTTGTATGGTAGTTTCTAAGCGGCGGGTTTGCTGCATCAGGGTGTATTCGTACATATCGCGCACTTCGTCGTTTACTTCTTGGTACAATTCTTGTATTTGAAATACTTGATGCCACTGGCGGTAACAGCGGTGGTGGTGTTCGCGCTGCATTACTTGGGTGAAGTAGCCCCGCGCGGTGAATACTAGCAATTGATTGCGAATCTCTTCAAATACTTGTTCGCGCTGGCTGTTGTCCTGCATATCGCCGTTAGCTAACCAATTTAGGGCTACTTTTGATGATAGCATCATTAGGGTAAAGCGCTGGTGCAGGGCAATTAGAAATAGTAAAAAATATCGGTCGCGCAGGTGACATGGCAGCGTTTTGCGAAAAAAGTCAGTTTTAGGGGCATCGGCTGCTAGGAAGCTGCCACCTTCTAAGGAAAAAATAAACCACTGGCGACTGGCGTAGGGCAGCCAAGCTGGATTGTTGAATTCTAAGTCTTCTGGGGCTGGATAATTGCCTTGCTTTTCATGGAATAAGTTTTGCAATTTGTATAGTAAGAGTTGGGTTTCGTCTAGGGGTAAGTTGTCGGCAAATAAGGCTGTAAATGGTAGCATCTGTCCGGGGATAAAGACTTCACTCCACCATTGTTTTGATGTGAGTTCGGGTAATTCTGTGGGAGGTAATGCTGATTTTTTTAGTAATGCTGTCACTACTTGGCCGAAGTGAACTTTATTTTTACCCGCTTGATATTGGGAATTGCCTCCTGCTATTTCTGGAAAAAATGGCTCGAATTGAGGTTTTTTGTTGCCGTTTATGTAGTCCTGCAAAAGCAATAATGTAATTCGATGCAACGGGAGCATCCCGATTTTGCAAATATACAAAAGTATGATAAGGTGCGCCGCTTTTGGGGAAAACCGACACTTAGCTT
>NZ_JAUBPT010000095.1:0-21242 GCF_036700905.1 Microcoleus sp. S13_C3
TGACTGTTGACTGTTGACTGTTGACTGTTGACTGTTGACTGTTGACTGTTGACTGTTGACTGTTGACTGTTGTTATTTGTTACCTGCGACCAATAAACTCATAACTAATAACGACTAATTAATGACTAATAACTCCTAACTAATGACTAATGACTAATGACTAATGACTAATGACTACTGACTACTGACTACTGACTAACTACCCATTCAATCACTTGTTTGCCCAAATTAACCCCCTCAAACAAGTCAATTTCTCTGATCCCTGTAGGGCTGGTGACATTAACTTCTGTGAGATAACCGCCAATGATGTCAATGCCGACAAAGTACAGTCCGTCCCGTTGCAGCACGGGTTCTAACTGAGAGCAAATTTGTAATTCGCGATCGGTAATTTCGGTTTTTGCGACTCGGCCGCCGACGGCCATGTTGCCGCGAAATTCATTGCCAGTGGGAATACGGTTGATAGCACCGATCGGCTTGCCGTTCAACAGCACTATCCGCTTGTCTCCCTCTGTGGCTTCCGGCAGATAAGTCTGAACCATCACTGGAATTTGCCCTTGTTGAGTGCTAATTTCGACCAGGGAGTTGAGATTGCGATCGTCCGCTTCCAAAAATAAAATCCCCTCGCCAGCTTTGCCGCCCAAGGGTTTAAGAACTGCCGCTCCTTTTTTCTCAACAAATTGCCGAATTACCTGCTTGTTTTGAGAAACAATTGTTTCGGGGATCGCTCCCTCAAATTGCAAAGCATACATCTTTTCATTCGCCGCCCGCAATCCTTTGGGACTGTTAACTACCAAAGTTTTAGCCGGATCGATGCCATCTAGAAGGTAAGTAGCGTAGAGGTAAGGAATGTTGACTGGGGGGTCTGTCCGCATAAATACTGCGTCCATTGCTTCCAGAGGCTGCAAAGTAGGATGTTCTACCTGATACCAAGCCTCAGCCGCCTCCCAGCGTCCCTCTACCATTTTTACTGGGGTGAGGGCTACCCGACTGAGCATTGCCCAGGTTTTGCCGCCGATGACGCTTAGTTCGTTGGCTTGAGTCGCCCAGACTTCGTGACCCAACTCTTGAGCTGCCTCCATCAGCGCTACGCTGGTATCGTGTCCTGGAATTAGTCGCGCGAGGGGATCGATGATGAATGCAAATTTCATTGTCACTTAAAATTAAGAATTGGTCGCAGGAAAATTTGGGCTAACGGAAAATTCGACAGGTAATGCCTCATTTTGCTGCTAGCAGGGGGTCTAGCTGGCCTAGAGCATCGAGTTTGTGCATTTCGTCGCAGCCGCCTATGTGTTGGTCGTTAATGAATATTTGTGGCAGGGTGCGGCCTCCGTTGGCTCGATCGCTCATTTGAGCTCGTGCTGCTTCATCTCCGTCGATCGCGTACTCTGTAAAATCCACCCCTTTTCGTTTCAGCAGTGCTTTGGCACGAATGCAAAACGGGCAGGTTCTCCAAGTGTAAATTTCTACTTTAGGGGTCATGGGACGCTCAAGCAATAACAATATTTTTTAATTGTAATCTTAACCATAGTGCGGAATGTTTTTAGTTCCTAGGCTGAAACCCTCGATTTTTCGTTGGTAGCAAACTTGCCTAGGAGCCTTGAAACCCTTATTCTACGGTAGGCTCTCAAAAACTCTGCGAAGGATTAATCTTAACCAATCTTATTTTAATTTTTATATTTTAATTTTTATTATATATAGCAACCTTATCTGTTGCACCGGAGGTTATTCATTGCTGAAACTCTTGCCGGGAAGTGCATTTGCCTTTTTCCTTGTTTTTACCATGACTCAAGTCGCTATAGCTTTCTTCCTTCAACATCCGGCTCTATTTGCAGCGCACAAGCGAGGTGTCAAGGAAGCATCTCAATGAAAGCAGCCCAGCTAGAAATTGGAGTTTTGAGGCAGGAGGCAGAAGGCAGGAGGCAGAAGGATGGAGCCAGAAGAAGTATTTTTACACATATGAGATGCTCCAGGTGTCAAGTTATTTTTTATATAAATTTAAGTAAACAAATACCCACGCTTAAAAAAACGGAGACATTTTGAAGGCAAACAGGTTAGTCATCAGCCTGCCTAGCGCTGCGGACCAGCCTGCTTGTTTCGCTTTCTGCACGAACAGATCATTCCTGCACCTGTCAGTAGGACTGCGATCGCAGTACCCGGTTCAGGAATAGAAGTTGTGGTTCTCGAAGGTGCGATGTATATTTGGGACCCACTCGCTGGGGTCGCCTGCTGGTCGGGTGCCGTTGATGGTGATGGCGGCGGGGAGGCACAGGCACTAGAGTAATTAAAAGGCCCACACACATTTACTTGTGCTGAAGCCGGAGGGGCAGCAGCTAGATAGTAAAACGCTGTTGCCATTGTGGCAGAGAGTCCAATTGCTAGTTTTGCCAGTGGCGTACACATAACTATTTAGTTAAACAGTGGTAAAATCGAAAAATAGAAATAGTCCTAGAGATGAGCGCTGTACGACGGACAAGGATTTTTGAGTTCTTACAATAAATGGATGTCTTCTCTCGCCGACGTCTGTAAAAGATAGTATAGCGCTTGAGGTGAGCGCCCAAACACTTTAATAATAATATTATTCTCTTTCACCTTGACGTCGCGTACCGTGGTTGGGCGAGAGTGTTGGGCGAGAGTGAAGCAACATCTTTTTGCAACCTCTGAACCAATAGCCCTTACAGCCATTAACAAAGAGTCTTTTTACCTTGACCGCGGCCCCCGGAAATTATTTATTTAACCGATCGCAAAATAGAGCTGCTGTATTGTACTTTGCCATGCACAATCTGACTACTCTTTTATCATCTCATAGTCCGACTAGATCTGTCCTCAGTATATGTACGTATATTCCCCCATGTCAACTATTCAAAAGGAGTATTTAAGTATTTACCGAGGGTAGAGGGCGTATTGAATGAGCTGAGCTAATCGGTCGCGGAGAGTTTCCATCCCCAAACCTTTGGCCGCCGAAATAAATACTGCTTGAGGAAATTCTTCTCGCGCGAGGGCGAGAGTCTCTCCATCCACGGCATCAATTTTGTTAAAAACTACAAGGGCTGGCCCGGGAGTTACGGGCATATCTGTCAAAATATTCATCACCGATCGAATTTGGCTCTGCCACGCGGGATGGGAGAGATCGACGAGGTGCAGCAAAGCATCGGCGTCAGTGACTTCTTCGAGGGTAGCCCGGAAAGCGTCGATCAAGGCGGGAGGCAGTTCGCGAATAAAGCCCACTGTATCTGTGAGGACGATCGACAGGGGTTCCCCGGTGACGCCGGGAATGGTCAACCGTCGAGTTGTGGGGTCGAGGGTGGCAAATAACTGGTCGGCCGCATAGACTTCGGAATTCGTGAGCAGGTTGAGCAGAGTCGATTTACCCGCGTTGGTGTAGCCAACGATCGCCACTGAGGGTACCTCGTGATGATGCCGATTCTGCCGCAGCCGGAAGCGGTGCGCCAGCAGTTGATTTACTTCTTGCTGCAATCGAGAAATGCGTTTGGCGATCGTCCGCCGTTCGGTTTCTAGCTTGGTTTCCCCAGGGCCTCTGGTACCGATGCCGCCACCCTGTCTCGACATTGCCTGACCGCGACCTCTGAGCCGGGGCAGGGCATACTCTAGCTGAGCGAGTTCGACTTGCAATTTACCCTCGCTCGATCGAGCTCTTTGGGCAAAGATGTCGAGAATTACCTCCGTTCGATCGACAACGCGAAGACCTATCTGAGTTTCCAAGTTCCGTATTTGTGCAGGGGTCAGGTCGCGATCGAATACCACGAGGTTAGCGCTAACCGTCTGAGCGGTGAGGGAAATTTCCTGAACTTTGCCTTCGCCTACAACTGTCTGCGGATTGGGGCGCGATCGTTTTTGGCGCACTGTTTGCAGTACCTGACCCCCGGCGCTTTCAACCAGCCGCGTGATTTCTGCCAGGCCGTCCTCAAACTCCAACTGAGTCATGTGCTGAGTCATTACACCTACCAACAGCACTTTATCTTGGTCTGCATCGACCTCCCCCGCGACAAACTCTGCTTCAAACTCTGCTTCGAGTCCTTCCACCAAATCCAGAAAGTCTTGGTCGGCGAGTTCGTCCAAATTCAGCGGTTCTGATATTTTCCAGGGAAAGTGTGGAGTTTTGATTAGTGACTTTTGAATTGAAGGCTCTTCTATTTCATCAGTTGCATCTGGCTCTAACTGAGCGCTCAAAACAGAGAACTCAAAATTTGGCTGGTCTCCCTGGGGTATCAGGTGAGCGAGATAAGCTTCTTGAATGTAACCAGTCGCACCGCCCCCGCGGCGCTGAAATCCTCCCCCCGTCAGTGTCAGCCAAACCAGGGCGTCCAGGCGCTGAATTGCCATTGCTGTGAGGGCTGCTTCGCTTGGGGTTTCTGGCTTCAGGTGGGTGGCGATGCAGCGAATGCCGCTGAGGCGACCTCCCCCGTAGCGGGGCAGTTCTAAGGGCGCAATCTGCGTTTGGCGGGGTGTACCGACGCCCACGCGAATTACTTGTCCGCGGCGGTTGATGTAGGTACAGATTGGTTTGTCTATTTCCGTGCTGATGGAGGCGACGCGCTGGGCAAATTCTGCAGTGGTGATGCGATCGCCCGGTAGTCGCTGGTGGTACAGCTTTTCGAGTTGCTTGAGCTGGCTGGACTTTAAACCTTGAAGATTGCCGTAGATGGTTTCGATAACTGTTTCTCCCGATCGATCTGTTTATCTCTTATTTTAGTTAACTCAAGGACGATCGTGTTCGGGTTTTAAGTTCCAATTTAGTAAATTTTCTTGCCTCTATCAGAGCGCGGCTTCAGTATTGTCGAGTCACCAGCGCCGTTGTTTGCCGCTACGGGGCGATCGGGCTTTTCACAGCAGCAATCTCAACTTCTAGTTTTATTTAGTATCTACAGATACAGGCGATCGCTGAAAAATCTCGCGCAACAAAAGTTAACACTTTATTTTTTGTTTCAAAATCCTCCTTTAGACTTGTCTGTATCTTGGGCCTAGAGACAGATAGCAAAGCAGAAATTAGGTCGCTACCATGAGAAGCGAACATTGTTAAGGAATGTAAAAACATGGAAACTCGTCCTACTAACCTGCCTCCTACGGCTAATGCTTACAACGGCAAAGATCGGAATGCCTTTTTGTTTGGCTTCAACCCGCAAGCAGAACTTTGGAACGGTCGCTTAGCGATGATCGGTTTCTTAGCTTATTTGCTCTGGGATGCTGCTGGATATAGCGTTCTGCGCGACATTCTCCACTTTCTGCCTACCTACATTGCTCAGTAATGACGAGCAGTCTATCCTGTCGGGCAGCGTGAGCAAATGCCGCCACTGCCCGACAGGCTAAAAGTTACAAATGGCAGCGAGTATGGTTTTGTCCCTTTGTATCTTTCGTTACTTTTGAATGGCATTAAAAGACTTCTTGCCGTGATTCGATAATGATGGGTGGGGGCGCTGTCGCTGGCGCGGTGAATATTAATAGCAACAGATATTTATTGCGTAAAGGCGATCGCCCCTGCTGTATTTTTGGCAAGAAATCTCATCAAGCATTTCTGATAATTTATGAAAAATAGGAGCATCAACGATGATTAACTCAAATTTACTGGCAGTAGTAGCATCGACAGTGACTGACACAGCATCAGGAGATTGGCAAAAGCCTCTG
Source organism: Microcoleus sp. S13_C3 (assembly GCF_036700905.1). Lineage (NCBI taxonomy): Bacteria > Bacillati > Cyanobacteriota > Cyanophyceae > Oscillatoriales > Microcoleaceae > Microcoleus > Microcoleus sp. S13_C3. The sequence goes on from NZ_JAUBPT010000095.1 coordinate 5,641, forward strand.
GTGATGTTTGTTTGCAATCTCTTAGCATTGCTAGTTCTCAGCCGCCGAATTTGGTATCCCCACGTCGGGCCGAAAATGCCTTTGCCATTCCCGTCTTTGTTCAACAATGTTAGCGTACCGGCATTTTTGGCTTGCATGAGCGCAGGTCATTTGCTGGGAGTATTCACCATTTTGTCGCTGAGTACCGGCAAGGCTATCTAGTAGCAATTGAGATCCTTTTGTGGCGATTTCTTGCTGCAATTGGTGTGTTAAAAAGCTGACAAAAAATGGCTGGGGTAAGTGAAAAGCACTCACCCCTAATTTTAATTTTATATAGGGAGTGGCGCATAAATCGGTTTTTTTACCCTCCACATTAGATCAGCTTACTCTGCTTAAACCCTTCAAATTCGACTGCAAAGCCTTCACCTTGGGGAGCCGCACACATTAACCCAACTTGAACGATTGGTGACTCAGTTAGATATGCCAGTCGCATCATTGAATAGTCTGACCCATTCAACGAGTATTGCACTTCCACCGTTTCAGCTCGGCGCTTTACCCGCAGCCACAGGGAAACAGGCGGCACTTCAAGCGGCATAACAGACCAATCGGAATAGTCTCGTGTCACAACCGCACTCACGTTTTGCACTCCCTCAACAAACTCAATGCCGCACTTGAGCCAGATATTTTCGCTCTCTCGAATCATCAATCCTGCTTGATCGTAGAGCGATCGATAGCAACCAGTAATTTTGACTTCGGCTGTAAAGTCGCCTGACACTTGACTGTAGTAAAAGTTGCCGTTATCGCGAATGAATCCGTAATGAGTTTGCCGCCAAAAGTCAGTCTTTGCGCCTGCGGTAATGTGGATAACATCGTTATCCTCATGCCATTCTAAAGGTTCGTTATACCATTGCATTGTTTCCATCTCCTGCTAACTTCCTCCAATTCCGTGCAGTACCAAATCGGCCAAAAAATGAGATAACATAGCATATTCTAATCCCCAACGCCAGTAAAGAAAACCAAAGGGAATCCCTAACAGGGCATTGAGTGTAATGGTGCGGAGAATGACGATCGGGGTTAATGCCCAGACATTGGCAGCCGCAGGCAAATGACCCACACCAAACAGAATCGCCGCCGCCACGATTGCCAGCCAAAAAATCCATGTAGAGGGTTGCGGTTTGTCTCGCTCAAAAATCTTCCAAAGTAGCCACGCAATCAATGTCATACCGAACAGTCGCAACAAGAGTTCTTCGGTGATGCCTCCGTAGAAGGAAGCTAATATGCGTTTCCAGAGGTCAATTTCGAGCGTTGTTGGAGTTACCGTTGGCGGCATCCAAGGTTGGAAAGCTAAACTCAATCCTATCAGGACGATTCCACCGATGCAGCCTACAATTAGCGCCGTGTTAAGGGCAGATTTAGATATGGGCGCGAAAGGCTGTCGATATACTAAAGCACGAGCTATGGGCGTATCAAGTCCGATCGAGTTACCGAGGCGAAGCCCAATCCAACAAAAGAAAATTAGAAAAATTCCGGTTTGCAGGGCGGAGGCGATCGCCAAAACAGTTAGCGGTGCAGGCAATTGACTTACTGCCGGATTGAGAGACAGCGCATAAGGGAACACCGCCAAGCTTCCCAAACTACCCAGAAACGCCCAGAACAATGCCAATCGGAAGTAATGATTTTTTGCAGTGTTAGCAGACATAATTTTTGAGAAAAAAACGAATCAATTACACTAAATCAGTCTTGAATATTTGAAACATTAAAGCTCGATCGCATTTATGCAACTTGTCTCAGGCGGAATATAGCCTCGGCTAAGGTGGTACAAAAGCTGGGAATGACGCAGGAAGGTAGCCACAAAGATCGTGTTTTTCACCGAGGGCAGTTGGAAGAACTCGAACTTTACCGTTTACTCAAGAAGCACAAGTGTTGAATTTTGTTACCCAACTTTACTTCATTGCCTATATTCCTCCTAAACCCCCTAAATTTATCGGGTAAAAATCAGTTTCTCTTTCCCACTTTGAGGATAGTGCTTATCTCAAAGATTTTTCTGTTGGCGATGTATTATTTATTATCTTAGCATTTCATATTTACCGAAGTTGCTGTGCAAAGCTTCAAGACGCTTGGCTTCTGCTGCTTAATGGATCAAATCAGTTTCAATTTGTTTGGTGTTGGCATGATAGTAGGTGAGTGCGGCGTAGACTTCGGCGAGGGTGAGATGAGAAATGCGATCGCAAATCTCTTCGGCATTCAATCCTCGCTTGTACCAGGTTAGGATGCGGCGAATGGTAACGCCTTTACCGACGACGATGTGGGGACATCCACCATGCAGTCCGGGAGTGCGTGTAATGAGCTTACCAATGTCAATAGATATTGCTGCGGTCATAAATTTTATAATCTTAACTATACTCATAATAGATGAAAACCCTATAGAGGCGTTAGAATTAAAAATGCAAAATGCAAAATGGAACCTAGAGAGGAATCGGGAGTATGAGGATATATGCAAATTGTTTGGACAAAACACGCCCAGGAGCGTCAGCAACAATGGGAGGAGCGATTGAGAATTACCAGGGAAGAGGTTGAAGCGGCTGTCACCAATCCTCAACAGATTATCGTGGAAGAGGATGTTTTGGTGGCTCAAATTAAACGAGGCAATGGTCTTCTGAGAGTACCCTTTGTTGAAATTGGCAAAACCAGGCGAATTTTAACCCTGTACTGGACAAATCAAGTCAAGCGATATTGGCAGGAGAATCCCAATGAAAGTTAAATACGATGCAGAAGCAGACATTCTGATTTTTATCTTACGTGATGCGTTTCCAGCCAATGCTATTTCTGAACCTGGAGGCGTGATTGTCAGTTATGACGAAACTGAGGAACCAGTTAGCATCGAATTTCTCAATGCCTCCAAACGTCAACTGTTTAATCCTCAAGAGCTCATACTAACGATCGCAACTTAGTTGATGCGCTTTATCGAGGTGGGATCGCAGAATTATATCGCGGTGTGAATTTCGAGCAATAAATGAGGTAAGCTAGAGACAAAGGTTTCAAACAATGCCAGCATCCGTTGCTTATCTGTTTGACCGAATTACAGTGAACCCAAGACAATGTGGCGATCGTCCTTGCATCCGGGGAATGCGGATTCGAGTCATCGATATTCTAGAATTGCTAGCTGCGGGTTTGAGTTTTGAGTAAATTATCGAAGAATTGCCAGACTTGGAACTTGAAGATATCAAAGCTGCGCTTCTGTATGCAGTCCGCAAACTCGACCATCCCGTTTTAGCCGCATGACAATTTGGTTGAATGCTCATCTATCGCCAGCGATTGCTGTGTGGATTACTGCTACTCTTGGTGAAATACATTAGCGATCGGCGGTATTTTTCTATTGTATTGGGTATTGTACGGCAACTGCGATACAATTATAAGTTATCTCGCTGTGCCTAATATTATGGCGGGCCAGAACCAGAATTAGATCAAATTGAAAACTATGATGCCCCCTGGACTTTCCACGTACCTATTGGAAATGGAACAGAATTTACGAGCAGAAGACAGCGACAAATGGTTTGACCGCTATCCGAAAAGTGCTCACCACTTATTAGCAGCTATATGTTTCCGCGAGAATTCTCAATCAATATGGGAAGAAACAAAAACGATACTGCTGCCACCTATCGGCTTCTATTACTCGATTTTCCATCTTTCAATGGCACTGCTATTTTTGGATTACCAGACAGACACGAATGAATTGAAGCGCATCAAACACGCAACCTTGAAAAATCTCATAAATCAAAGGTTAATACAAAAGCGATTATTGTCTAATGCTTATTTGGATGAGTTCCAGCGCCTACAAGACATTAGGGAATATGCGAACTATAATTTCGGATCTAAAGTCCCAAAGTACGAATATCTGCAAATAGCAGACGCTTTTTATGCGACCACAGGGGAATGCTTCGACAAGGTGATAGACTTGGTACATCCTATCCAAAGAAAGATCGATACGTTCTATTCTGTCAATATGAGCATCCAAGCCGCAATCGGTGATGGGTTCGGTGACGATCTTATGCGAATGTATTTGCCGAAAGCCGCAGAAGAAAAAGTTATCGCATATTTATTACTGAAGAATCTGACGACCTAAATCTACCACAGCGAGATAACATCCACCTGCATGCCGACCGGATAAAGTGGATCGGTTGAGTCCGAAAGCCTGCTAGTGGTGGGTGAGGCGGAACGTTAGACCGCTAAATCTGAGTTGGGTAGTGGCTTGAATATATCTATCAAATTCCAACTGACAGGTGAATGCCATGCAAGCCAAACTTCAAGAACGACTTTCTCCTGCTGATGCCGAAGTCATTTTGAGACGCTTGCCAGAACGAATTCAAGCGGCTCCGATCGCGCGTGCTGCGGAAATTGAATATCCGATCGCCATTTCGATCGCCATTTCGATCGCCCGTTTTCTCGACACAGAACCATTAGGTTTCCTAGATTGCAAACCAGGACGCGGGCAGTAAAACCGAGAACAGGTGTCAAAGTTACGGTATACTTCGTTAACGCACCCTACAAGAGCAGCGATCTATCTATCTACCTCACGTTAAGCTAGAAACAGACAACAGAGAGCCAACCTACGCAAAAGGTTAATATCAATGGTTGCGATCGCCCAAAAAATCCTTTCCTTCGAGGAATTTCTCAACTGGGATGACGACTCCGGCAGGTCATTTGAGCTACTCAATGGAGTTGCCATGCCCCTGAGTGAACCCACAGCCAAACATGAGGATGTCGTCGATGGTTTATGTCGTCTTTTGGTAGATCATTGCCAATCCTTGAACCTTCCCTACGTTCCTCGACAAAGTAAACAAGTCAGATTGAACGCTGCCCCGGGCGAAAGTGAATCGAGTCGTAAAGCCGACATTGTGGTGTTTGCCAAGGAAGAATGGGTCAGAATGCGTCAAAGTTCTGCCTCTGCTGCTGCCTATATTCCACCTCCCTTGGCGATCGAAGTTGTCAGTACGAATTGGCGGGATGATTACCGCATCAAATTGAATGAGTATGAAACTTTAGGAATCCTGGAGTATTGGATCGTTGATTATGCAGGGTTGGGAGGCGTTCAGTATATCGGTTCTCCAAAACAGTCTACGGTGACTATCAACCGCTTAATCGATGGTGAATATCAGGCACAGCGATATCAAGGAGAAGCCATTATTGTTTCTCCAACTTTTCCTCAGTTGGTATTAACCATCGCTCAAATTCTTGCCATGACAGAAGTTTAGTGTTTCTAACTTATCTGTAAGGTACTCAGTATTGCCAAAAAATTATTAAGGTACGATATACCCTATCAAGCTGATATTATCTAAAATCTTCGTCAAGAGGAGAAACTATGCGATCGCATATCCAGTATGCTGTCGGACTTCGGGTGGATGGAAAGCAAGAACAATCCGATCTTTGGGTACGCCAGAGGCGACGAGTTCATCAGTGATGCCGTCTTCAATACCATCATAATGAATCCAGATTTTGTCATTGCGAATTTCGGCATGAACCACATAGCCATGAACTCGCAGATGATTTTCCCAACCTTCATGTATCAGCATAAAATGGTTGCGTTAGCGAAGCTTTCCGAAGGAATCGCGGCTGACCACCACATAGGTAATCACATCCCCATAAGTATAAGGAAGATCCGCATAGTATTGGAGAATTTTCTCCAACGTCTCACGCCATTCGTCTACGGGTTGATTTGTGGTTGCCATTGGATAATCTCCTCCGTGTTTGGGTCAAAAACGATCGTGCGAAAACCTGGTTTCTTTACTTAATTATTTTAAGTTGACTGAGATTCTAAGAAACCGGGTTTTTTACCGAATATGCGGGTTGCCTCAAGGGGTGACAACAGCGCTACAAAGCACTCTGGATAAGGGATAGAGCGTGAATTCCTTGTTGAAAATTGAGTCGTTTGTGGGGTTTGAGATTCATTAGATTCCAAGCTAAATCCGACCAATTCTGGAAAGATTGACCCCAATCGGGAGCGTGCAATCCCATCCAAAAAGTGCTATAGCGCTCTGTTGAACGTCCGGTTTCAGTGGGACGACAAATATACTCAGCAACAGTTCGATGCGGTAAAGAAGCACCTTGTAAAGTGGCTAGAGTATAAGCGATCGAAATGAGTAAAACCACCGCCATTAACCGCCGCGCGTTGACTTTTGTATTTTCGAGATTATAGCCTCCTGTTTTCAAATCTCGAAACATTGTTTCGATGCCCCATCGAGCGGCATAAACGCAGAGAGTTCGAGGTAAGCTCTTCAAACTGGTTAGAATATACCAAGGTTCTTTGGGCTGGCGACCCCGATATTTCCGTTTCCAGTAAGCCGCCAAATTAAAGTCTCCAAGTTGATGGGCTTTTGTACAAGAAATATTGGCATAAAATCGAGATTTCCCTGGTTTAATATCCAAGTCTTTGAGCGCTCGATAAACCGCATTATCATCGGTAATGCAAGTCCCCTTTTTCTGTCGCAATGCGAAGTCTATATTCCTTTGCCTAAGCCAATAAGCTAGTTGAACGCTGTGAAATTCACGGTCGGCTAATACCAGAACTGGGTAAGGCTTTAAAAACCGCAATACTGGAGTTAAAACTCTTTTTTGTTCGCGTAAGTTACTGCTACCTTTTTTGGGTAACATTTCCCAATAAACGGGAATCGCATGCTGACCCCAAGCTAAACTTAACACAATTAAATTTCGTTCTTGCCATTGCGTTCGATCGACAATTAAGAACAGATGTCCTTGATGAATGAGTTGGAGTTTCTTGGCTCGTCTTCGTTGTTGTCGATTGCTCGGTTGGCTCCTCCACTCTTGCTTGAGGAGCTGCTTGATGATGGGAAACCACAACATTTTTGCTGTCAGTTGAGGTAAGTCTAAAAACCGTTGCAGATTTCTCACTCGACTATCATATTTTATCAGTTGTGGAAATTTGTTGGCTAAAGTAGATAAGCTAACATCTCGATAGTTTTGTAGCATTAACACCAACAATTGTAGCGTTAGATACTGGCGAGGATTTAGATGCGTCTCGAAAACTTTTTGGTATAATTGAGGGAACATATATTTTTGTGTGGGGGTCACAGCGACCCCCAATTTTTTTGGGTTACGGTTGGCTCAAACCCTTATTCTAGCTGATTTGCAGCCCCCTTGTCACCCCTTGAGGCGGGTTGCAACGAAATATTCTCGTAAAAAACCCGGTTTCTGGGCCCCTATGCGTAAGCCCTATATAAAATTAATTCGACTGAATTTGCGAATTCAAAACCTTAGAAATTCGATCGCGCGTTTCCTCCAAATGAGCCCGCGTATAAGCATCCGCATTCCGATCCAGATTCCGAATACTCTTGCTCAAACCCTCCCGCAACTGCCGCAACTCATACCAAGCCAAACTCCGCGCATCCTCTGGAACATTCGTTTTTCGCAGCACCATTCCGATCAAAATCGCTAAATGTTCCCGCTGCAAAGAACGCCGAAAAGTTGAAATTTGCATTTTCTTTTCCGGCTGCAAAACCTCTTGCCAGATATCCTTTTGCACAGTATCCAACACTTCCGGCAACCTCAAAGTAGTTTCCGGCGCTGATTTTAACTCGGCATCCCGCAGTCGCGCCAAGCGCACCGGCGATAGCAAAACCCGCAACACAAACCGCTGCAAAAAAGTAATTCGATCGCCGATCGGGTAATCTAGAGGAAACACCAAAGCCGGACTTCCCCAGTGATCCCAGCGCGACGGTGCCAATTTATTCAGCAATTCCGGCGCAAAACTAAACGCATCCGGCGCAAATACGTACTTCTCTAATGTTGCTAAAGCTTCTCGCTGCTGAGAAAGTTCGATCGGCACAAACGGCAACTTCGCATTAGTATCTCCAGGGCGAATCCGACTAAACGACTGTCCCCCCACATACAAAGTAGCATTCATCACTTGGTTGACATAATACCCGAACACCGAATCAAACATCACCCGCAGTTCGTTATAACCGTCTTCCCCAACCGGAATTCGCTTTTCCAAACGCTTCCACATCGCCCTAGCATTATCCAATTGCCATTGCGAATACCTCAGCATATTGGCGCTGAGATCAAAGGTATTTGCAGCGGGATCGAGATCGACAGAATCCTCATCCGGCGCGTAAGCTAATTGGGCTTGGGCAGCGCGGCTGGCAATTTGTTGCAGCGCTGGTAAGTCGCTGTTCGGGTCCCGGCCACCAATCACTTTGTAACCATACTCGATCGCCCAATCGTCATAAGGCCCTACAATCGTTGGATAATAGTCGCCCTGCACAGTTCCGGCAGGTGCCAAATTAATCGGTACATAATCCATCACCGACGCAATCATACCTTGCGTGCGAGTTACCTGAGTATTGTTCAAATCCTCCGGTTGCAGCATCGTACTCCCGTGAAAATTGTGCCTCAAACCAAGAGTGTGACCGACTTCGTGCGCCGCCAAATATCTGATATATTGATTAACATAATTGTCAATCGCCCCACTGCTAGGCGCTGCATTTTCCAACAGATCCATCGACATTGCCCCCATCGCAAACTGCCGGCTCGATTCCAACCCAAAACACATATCCGAACTCGACATCAACCGCGATAAAGGCGAGCGCTTTTGCTCTTGGTATCTTTCTACCAAAGTCGGCAAATCATCAGCCATTCCACCTTGAGCATTTTCCCCGCTGCTTTTTCCTAAATCCCCATTTTCTAGCACATTCAAATAGCGAGAATACATCCCGAACTGACAGGGATTGGTATTAGAACCGTTTCGCCCTTGAAAACTCTTAGATAGCGATCTATTTTGTTCCACCAAAGACCGATAACCCTGTTTGATTTCCCGGACAACATTAGCATCCAACAGAATGTCAGCATCCAAAATTTCCCCCGTCAAGGGGTTAGTACGAGACGGCCCGATGCCGGCAAACTGAGGCTCAAAAGAACTTGACCAGCGGATAGTATTGTAGCGAACGTCAGCCGGGTCCCATTTAGCATTGTCCGGCATTTGTTTGACCTGAATTGCCTCAGTAAAACCTGCCTTTTCAAAAGCTTTGTTCCACTCCAAAACGCCCTCGCGAATTGCGTTTCGGTATTCGGAAGGCACATTATTTTCAATCCAAAAGACGATCGGCTGTACCGGAGGCGACATCGGCGCCGTCGGGATTTGCTTTTGCAAATGCCAGCGATTGATATAGCGCACAAAAGGCTCCCGGCTGCTCTTGTCAGAAAAGTCCTTATATGCTGTCAGAAAATAGCCCACTCGCTCGTCCGCAAGTCTGGGGCGGTAGCCGTTATTTAGCGGCACTTCCGAGAAACTGTAGTGAATGCGGAGGTTAAAAGCCCGACTGTCAGGAATCGAAGGTAAATAGTTAAGCTCACTGTCATTATCGCTAGAAAAACCATAGACAGAAGCAATCTCCACATTCAGCGGAAACGCTTTAACATCTTTAAAAGAAGACTTGTCTGCATCGATCGAGTAAGAAGCGCCCAAAAGCATCGGCAAAATCGCTTTTACCCCTGGTAAATCGCGTTTTTCGCTCATCAGCAAATCGCCTAAATCGATCAGCAGAGTTTGTCTTTGCGGATCTATGCTTTTGAGAGGCAAAGAATAGAGAATCGACTCGCTAAATCCCCGTGCTACCGAACCTGCTTGCGGGTCGCCCGGACTTGTGCGAAAATTTACATTTGGTATCACAAACTGCACGTTATTTTGGACGCGCCGCAGTTGAAACAAGAAATCGCCGATCGGCATTCCGCTCAAAATGCCCGCTTCCCCCAAACCCGATGCCAATGTCACAAAGCACAGGAACTTTTTGTCGAGTTGTTGCGGTTTAATTTCCAGATATACTTTATCAGTTGCTTGATTGCGGTAAAGGGTAAATAATCCCTCTAACTTTTGCGCGTCTTTGACAACCTCTTCAAAGGGTGCCAGAGTATGCTGTTCGCTACTTTGTTCGTTGCTGGGTGGCCCAGATGATAAAGCTACAGGTAAGAAGAAACCTTTATACAAACTGAAACAGAAAAATGCTAAACATAATATAAAAAATATCACAGGCAGATTTTTTCTAGGATTTTTTATCTGTGTATTTTTGCTATTTTCAGGAAATATCAATCTTTTCATTTTCAGTATTTAGCCGCCGGAAAGAATAGTTTTGAGATTGTCGCGCCGCACTCGCAACGTTGGGAGCATTTAACTTCTAAAATAACTCACCACTCAAAAATTATAACTACTGTTTCGCCGGCCAGGGAATCATGGGATCTTGAGCCAACCGCTTAGACACTGCAACAGCACCGTAACGGTTGAGGTGGCTGGGGTCGGAAAAAGATTCCCGCGCCTGGGGCCACAATAAACTCTTATCTAGGAAAATTAGTCCGCTTTGAGCTGCTAATTCTTGCATATATTGCCGGAATTCTTGTTCGTAACCTGTCCGCACCGGGTCTAAATAATCTTCAGTCAGAGGCATATTCACAAACACGAGATTGATGTTGCGAACCTTGGTAAATTCGATCAGATTTTTGAGTGCTAGAGCTTGTTCGCCTACCAATTTAAAATTTTGATAGTCGGAGTCGTAATAACCAGATACTTTCGGGTGCTTCTGAAAGTAAGTTTCGGGATTGAAGCGTATATCGATCGGCAAAAAGCCATTTGGTTGAAACTCGCTGACGGGTTTACTCGCAGCAGTTGGCTGGGCATTGTCCGTTGTTTGTTCACCCAGGGCTGGCGTTTGGGCGATCTCGGTTGCAACAGGGGCTGATGGATTAACGATCGATCGCAAAAACCCTTGGAGTCGATCGCGCTTTTTGTAAGTTGCAGAACCCTCAACCAACTTTTGACTCACCAATTGCTGAACCTTAGCTTGAGCTTGTCCCAAATTGTTCACCAATTCAGTCGCAGTCGCCACCGGATTTTTTGCGCTTTCCTTCGATGTTTCGGATTCTAATGGATTGGTGCGGATCAGAAAACTTCCCCGCGACAATTGCCTGTAACCTTCCGAAGAAGCGATCGCACTAAAAGTCAAATCCGGCCGCCCGCTGTTGAGAGCCCTCGCCCCGTCAGCCAACACCAGCAATTTCGGCAGTTGTTGCGGCGGCAAAATCCGGCGGACGATCGAATCTACAACTTGGAGAGTAGCTCCATTAACCCCAAAATTGTAAGCCCTCAGCCCCGGATAGCCCGACTCTGCCAAAGCTGTTTCCAAAACCGCCGGGTCGATGCCCCGCAGCGCCCTCGAACTACCGACAATTAAAATATCCGGCGGTTTTTTGTGCAGGTGAATGTACTCTTGATAGCGCGCTATCTGCTCGTCAAGCTGCTCGCTCCTCAAAGTTGGGAACACCGCAGGAGCAGAAACATCAGCTACAGGAACGCTAGTATTTCCCGGTTTCGTAAACCCAGAGCCATTAAAAGCCTCTTGCCGGTTGGCTTCCGGCGACGGCTGCAAAGGAGTTTGAGGCAAATTCACCTCCTCAGCAGCGGGAACGGGGTTCGGGGTTTCCTTCGGAAGTTGGGCTGTAACATCGTCCACAGCCTTGGGGGATGAATTTTGACAATTTGGGCCGCTGCAAACTTCGGAGGCGCTAGGAGCTTGACTGACCGTCGCAGATTGCAGAAATTGACCGAGGAGCCAATCGGTATTGAACGTCAGCAGACAGCCGGCGATCGCCCAAACCAAAGCCATTCCCGCCGCGCGATCGGCTCTCACGCCCCCGGGCGCAGCAGCATTCGTTGATAAACCATCGTTCGGAACAAACAAACCCGAAGCGACAAGCGGTTGCACCGCAGCTTGAACTAACTGCTCGCCCAGATTGTATCCGGGGAGTCGGATTTTGAAGCGGGGCCGCCAGGAGTTGGGCATCGGAGCATCGAACACCAAATTGTCGCCCAAACCCGAAAAACTCCCATCCTCCGCCGGCGCAAAGTCGGGTACAGGTTCCTTTTCCAACACAGCCACTTGGGAGGGAGCCGGTGCCGGTGCCGTCGCTGATTCCTCGTCAACAACCGTTCTGAGGTCGATTGCGTAGCGCCACAGAGGCAGTTTTTGGCCGGCGCGCCGTCCGTAGACTCGCACCCCTGCCACTCCCGGAATTTGTAAGTGCCGCAAAAATTTAGCCACCGGCGGGCCTATCTTCGACTGAGAAGGGCAAGTCAGAGCTTCTGTCATGACGTGCAGCACGTTGGCTTTTTGCAGCACGACAGCCCGAATCCCTCCTGTTTCCAGCTTGCGTCTGAGATTGGGGTTGAGCAACCTGTTCAATAAAAAAGTCAAAGCCAATTGGTCGCCCTCAGCCGCCAGCGTTCTAGCGTTTGCAGCCAAGTCGGGGTGGTGGGCGGCCGGCAAGTCTACCCAGTCTATCCACACCGGGGACTCCGGCGCCGCCTGAGAGTCCTTGGCTGGTTCTACGCCGTAGATAGTAGCTGCGTGGATGCCTTGGGGCGCAAAGGAGGCTAACAAAGGGGCGATCGCGTCGGTGGTTTGCTGCTTGTCGGGGTATTCTTGCCGTTTAGGCTTTTGTCCTTTTTTGGCAGTTTTGCTGCAAAACAGGTGGAGGGTTGCTTCTTTGAGGGTAGCCCGCACTTCGACTCTTGATGCAGCCAAGTGTTGATTTAGCAGTTTGGCGATCGACTGTACGTCTCCCCACCTGGCCCATTCCTTAAGAATTTTGTCCGGCGAAGTCAAATCCACCCGCAGCAGCCAGTCCGGCTTCGCTTCGCCGCTGACTTGGCTGGCGATCGCAGCTTCCCGGAAATCCTCTAGTTGCAGTTTCCGCAGCCTGCCGGCGATGGGTTCGGCCAGCAATGAGGGGTCGGGGCTGTAAGCTGACTCGCACAGCACCAGCAGTCGGCGTTCCTTGGGCTTGATATTTTCCGGCCCATTCACCGGCAGGTTTTCTCGGCTGCTTTTGAGTTCTTTTTCGCGAATGCTTACTTTTACCGAAACTCCCATCGGCCCTAGGATTTCGCTGAGATAGCTGGCGATCGCATCTGGATAGCCCCGCCGCGCCAACGTTTCCGGCGAAACCGTTAATGTTCCATCGCGATCGCCCGAACCTGAGTCAGCTTGGGGGGATGGAATCAAAGCCACTGCGCCACGGTTGGCTTTCTGCTGCGGGGGAACGGCGGAACTAAAAGCTTCCCGTGTCGCTGCAGCCGAAGTGTCGATCGTCACAGGGGAAGTTTCAAAAGCTTCTGGGTATTCAATGCGGGAGGCGATGGGCAGACTGTCGGCGTCAAAATCCAGTTCTTCCCGTACTTGCGGCGGGTGGGCTGCTGTTTCTACTGGTTTTGGTGTCTGTTTGAGTTTCTGGTTGTCATTCTTAAATCTGCCGAAAAATCCGCCTTTTTTAGGGCTTGCTGGCGGTTCGTCGGGGGAACTCGCTGGCGGCGGCACTTCGGCAACTTTTGGTTCCGGTTGCTGTGGCTGTTGCTGTCGCTTGGGACTGCTACAATCGAGCCGGACTGTCCAGTCATTTTGTCGGGAACCGATTTTGCGGCCGCACAGAAACAACTGGTAAATTTTAGGTCGATCGGGCAGCAGTCGCGTTAAATCAGTGTGTTCGAGGGCGTTGGTAAATCTCGCCGTCACCAATTCTTGAGACGGACACTGCGCTGCTTCGCACAAAATGTGCAGGTGATTTCCCCGCAAACGCGCTTGTACTTGAACTTCGGGAAGCCCTAAAGCTTCTTGCGCCCACTGCGACGCGGCCGATCGATTGTCTGCCAATATGCTCCCGTTCGCATTCAACATGGGACTTTAAATTTCGTCAAGGCTGCTTTCGTCTTCTACAGATAGCACATTTCGTCCGTATTTTGGCATATATTAGGCTTCACTTAGGCGAAGTCCTCAGTAATTGGTCGTTAGTAATTATTAGGAATCGCACCACACTACATATAGTAGACCTCTTGCAAAAGTCCTTTTCATAAATTTATTGGACGGGCAAGATGCCCATCCCACAAGAGTTATTTTTTCTTGTGGGATGGGCATCTTGCCCGTCCTAGTTATTTTTGCAAGAGGTCTAGTGTGTCTGCGTCCTGGACTGTACAACCTAGTTTCCAAAGCCTTACTGTTGCGATCGGGTTTTGCGTAATTTTGCAAAAATATAAGTTACTTTTTATACAACACACAGGAAAATTAGTTGGGCGATCACACCTCCAAAATGCTCCCTCATCCCAAAATTCGTAGTGTGACGCTGAGCGGGTACGGAAGTAAGTTAAAGCTTCGATGAAGTTTACTTCCTGATGGCGAACACCGCTTGCGATCGATAAAAGTTACTGATATTCTCAAATCTATCGGTAGCAATAAAAACACCAACTTATTGCGATCGCATCAAATTTTTTTCAGTCGCCTTGGCAGGTTTCCACCTGTCGATATCGCAGCTTGCGTCCTCAATAAAAAAAACAAAATTCCAGCCTCATCTGGAATCGCTTTGCTTGCGAATTATCAAAAATTAACTCCTCAATTTAGGAATAATTTGAGCAATTTTTCACATCAAAAAACACCACTTTAAATTAGGTAACCAATCGAAGCATCTACCCCAAAAATAACTGCCAATATTTCCCTCCTTCCCGACATTGCAGAAGACTTGCAACTAGAAAGTTCTACCAATAATCACTCTATTCCCCCGAAAACTCTCCTAACAGTTAACGAAACATCCTCCACAAACCCCAGCGTTGAACTATTACAATCAAACAACCAAATCCTCGACAATAACCCAGAAATACCTCCCCAACAAGCAGAGATAGACGCCTTCATCCTCAACAAAGATTCAACACCAAAAACCAAAAACATCCCCGAAAAACCGCAAATATCCACCACTCAACCCGACGCAATCACAGGCGATACAGCCAAACCAGCAACTCAAAATAACATTTCTTTCGACTCCGGCATTTTCCAAGCAGACGAAACAGGTAAAATTGTGTTCGATTACCTATCAGACGGAGGCTGGTATCAAGGAGAACTAGCAATTATCAGTCTCAAAGGAATGCAAGAATTGGTTCCCGATTCCCAAGCATTTATCAAAGAAGCAGCCAGACGCGCTTTAAGCAACTCCTCACTCGGTTATATCGCCATTTCTGACAGGACAGAAGCAGCGAAATTCTCTAGTTTCGATGGAGAAAATAACTTCAATATCGGGGAATACCGAGGAATCAAAACCTTTGCAATGACACCAGGAGATGAAATTGGTATCATCGTAATTCCCAACGGCACAATACAAGAAGCATACAATAATCCAGCGATTGGCGGCGACAAAAAGCCCTTATTCTCAATGGCTACAGCTAATTCCAGCGATGCTTTTCAACGTGGACAAATAGCCAGTGTTGCGAATGGCGGCAGTATATTTGTCATGGAAGATATGGGGATAGGAGAAGGGAGCGATGCTGATTACAATGATATCATATTTTCGCTCAAAGGTGCAACCCCTAAAGTCATTTCAATGGATGATGTAATTGCCAAAAACTCCGATTGGCGTACATCAGAGAAAGGCAAAGAATTGATAGCTGACGCTGCGCCAAAAACTGAGACTAAATTAGAAGACAAAAAACCAGATACTACTTCTACAACGACTTCGGCTGAGACAGAAATCGAAAATTCCCCCGCAGTTGAAACTCAAAATCCGACTGTTTCGGAAATTCCTAA